>NZ_JAJSYW010000029.1:10608-78097 GCF_036815005.1 Streptomyces sp. IBSBF 2435
GGGGGGGCGCCATCGCCGGCCCGCCCGCCCCCGGGGGCGGGGGCCCCCCCCCCCCCCCCCCCCCCCCCGATCCCGTAAAAACGCTTCGCCCGGTCAGCCCGCCGGCGGCGGGGCGGTCAGATCTGCCGGGACTGGCCGGCCCAGTACTGCTCGCGGACGGCCCGCTTGAGGACCTTGCCGTTGCCGCTGCGGGGGAGCGACTCGACGAACTCCACCCGCTTGGGGGCGCGGACCCTGCCGACCTTCTCCTTGCACAGCGTGATCAGCTCGTCGGCGTCGACCTCGGCGCCGGGGTTGAGCTCCACGACCGCGGTGACCGCCTCGCCCCAGTCCTCGTGCGGTACGCCGATCACGGCGCAGTCCTGCACGGCCGGGTGGCTCCAGATGACCTGCTCGATCTCGCTCGGGTAGATGTTCATCCCGCCGGAGATGATCATGTCCTTCTTGCGGTCGGTGATGAACAGGTAGCCCTCGTGGTCGAGGTGGCCGATGTCGCCGGTGTGCAGCCATCCGTCGATGACGGTCTCAGCCGTCTTCTCCGGTGCCTTGTAGTAGCCCTTCATCACCAGGTCGCCGCTGACGCAGATCTCGCCGGACTCCCCCGGCGGCAGCGGCCGGTCGTCGTTGTCGTGGATCTCGACGCTGATCAGGGGGTTCGGCCGTCCGCACGACGCCAGCCGCGAGTCGGGGGCGACCTCGCCGTTGATGAAGTGCTCCTCGGGGCGCAGGAAGGATATGCCGGCGAAGGACTCCACCAGGCCGTAGCAGTCCGCCAGGATCGGGCCGAAGATCTCAAGGGCGCGGCGGAGCTTGTCCGTCGACATCGGGGCCGCGGCGTACAGCAGGTAGTGCAGGGAGGAGAGGTCGGCCTCCGCGAGATCCGGCGCCTCCATCACCCGGTAGACCACGGTGGGCGCGAGGAACAGCTCGGTGACGCGGTGCCGCCCGATCGCGTCGAGGATGGCGCTCGGATCCGCCCTGGGCAGCACGACCACCGTGCCGCCGCGTGCCGTGGTGGCGAGGCTGAACACGCCGGCCGCGTGGGTCATCGGCAGCGCGGCCAGGTTGATGATGTGCTCGTCGGCGCGGTATTGCAGGGCTATCAGGAAGTGCGCCAGGCACACCGAGAAGGACCGGTGGGTGTTCATGACGCCCTTGGGCAGCCCGGTGGTCCCGCCGGTGGAGAAGATGGCCGCCACGTCGTCCATGTCGTAGCGGACGTCGGGCTGCGTGTCGGGCTGGCCGGATATCCACTCGGCCAGCGAGGGATTCCCCGAGGCCTCGTCCTCCTCCAGGCAGATGTAGTGCTTGACCTGGGGCAGCGAGGGCGCCAGTTCGGCCACGGTGGCCGCCATCGAGGGGTGGTAGAACAGCACCTCGCAGTCGAACGTGTCGATCACGTGCTGGAGTTCGGTGGCCGGGACGGTGGGGTTGAGCGGTACCCAGGCCAGCCCGGCCCGCCATATGCCGAGCACGCAGATCCAGGCGGCGGGGTCGTTCGGCGACAGCACGCCGGCCTTGGACTCCCGGGCGACGCCGGACTTCCCGAGCGCGTGGGCGATCCGGCAGGACAGCTTCCTCGCCTCGGTGAAGGTCCAGCTCCGCTCGCCGCCGATGTACGCGGTGCCGTCGGGGTTGAGCCGCCAGCCCCGGTCGAAAAAGTCGATGATCGCCATCAGACACCCCCGAGAACCGTGATGGCGGAGACCGCTTCCTCGCCCGCGTAGAACCCTCCGCCGTTCTCCGCGATCGCGACCCGCGCGCCGGGCACCTGCCGTACGCCGCTCTCGCCGCGCAGCTGCTGGACCAGCTCGTACACCTGGCCCAGGCCGGTCGCGCCGAGCGGGTGCCCCTTCGACTCCAGCCCGCCGGACGGGTTGACCGGGAGGCGTCCGCCCAGCGTCGTGACGCCGGTCTCGGCGGCCTGGCCGCCGCCGCCGGGCTCGCACAGCCCGAGCAGCTCCGTCAGCTGGATCTCGCTGAACGCCGTGGCGTCGTGCACCTCTGCCACGTCGATGTCCTCCGGCCCCACGCCGGCCTCCTCGTATGCTCGCCCGGCCAGCAGCCGGATGATGTGCTGGTCCGACGCGTCCAGTGACCGCTCGACGCCGGTGCCGACCGCGCAGGCCAGGACGCGTACGCCCCGGCCGGAACCGCTCAGTCGCTGCAACCCGCGCTGTCCGCACACCACGACCGCCGCCGCCCCGTCGGTGATCGGCGCACACATCGGCACCGTGAGCGGGAACGACAGCGGCCGGGCGGCGAGGATGTCCTCGACGGTGAGCGGTGTCCTGTGGTGCGCCTTGTCGTTGTGCATGGCGTGCCGGTGGTTCTTCGCCGCGACGACGGCGATCTGCCGCTGGGTGGTGCCGAACTCGTTCATGTGCGCCCGCGCCATGGCCGCGTAGATGTCCATGAAGACGCTGCGCTTGCCGGCGCCGGAGTTGTCGACCTCGCCGCCGAGCGCGGTCAGCGTCGCGGACAGCCCGGCCGGGTCCGACACGTCGTAGGCGCCCTCGAAGACCGCCATGGCCCGTTCGCGGTCGGGCACGTTCATCTTCTCCACACCGACGGCCAGCGCGATGTCGACGGCGCCGGCGCGTACCTGGTTGACCGCCAGGTGCAGCGCGGCGGCGCCGGTGGCGCAGGCGTTCTCGACGTTGAAGATCGGGATCCGCTCGAACCCCATGCCGCGCAGCGCGATCTGACCGCCGATCATGAGCTGGCCCTCGAGCGCGCCCTGGGTCGTGTTGCCGAAGAACGCCGCCTCGATCAGGCGCTGCTCAAGGCCCGCGTCGGCCAGCGCCTCCCGGACCGCCTGAGCCGTTAACTCCGGCACGCTGAGGTCGGTGTGGCGGCCGAACCGCGTCATCCCCACCCCGACGATCCACACGGGCTCCGCCACGACCAGCTCCTTTGCCTGAGGGGACCTTGTCCGTCGTGTCAGTGCGATGACGCTGACGTAAACAAGTAAACGAACAATATCCCACACGCTGAGCCCAGGTCGATATCGGCTGGAAAAAGATCCATTGATGTCCGGCATACGCATCCGTTCCGTTCACTTTCTTCTGTACCAGGCCCGTTGGGCCGCCGCGGAGGCGGAGCCGGTGATTCCGCAAGGATGCCCCACCGATTCGGCGGGGCCACCGGACAGGGGCGACTGCCCGGTGGAAATCGCGTACGCTCCATTCACTTGGCCTGCGGGCTGTCCACCTCCAGTGCGCCGACCAGGAGTTCGCGCAGGATAGCGGTTCCGTTGCGCGTCAGGACCGAAACCGGATGGAACTGCACGGAGGCATAGCCGGGTCCGCGAAGTCCGTGCACCTCGCCGCTGCCGGGGTCGTGGCAGACCCGGATCGTGCCGCCGCGGAAGGGGCAGTCCAGGGTGGGTGCGGCCGAGCGCGCGGCGAAGGTGTTGTAGAAGCCGACCAGCTCCGGGCGGCCGAAGAAGTCGATCTTCTGCTGGGAGCCCTGGTTGGGCTTCGGCTTGCGGACGATGTCGAGCCCCAGCAGCGAACTGAGCACCTGGTGGCCGAGGCACACCGCGAGGAAGGGCGTGCCGGACTCCAGCAGCCGCAGCGACAGGTCCCGCAGGTGCGCGATCTTGGGGTCGCTGCCCTCCTGCGGGTCCCCCGGTCCCGGCCCGACGATCACGAAGTCCTGGTCGTCGAGCGTGTACGGCTCGTCGAAGCGGCGCACCGTCACGTCCAGGCCCAGCGACGCCAGGCAGTGCCGGGCCATCGAGGTGAAGGTGTCCTCCGCGTCGACCACGAGGAGCCGCCGGCCGGCCAGCCCGTCGGCGGGCCGGCCGCGGCCGTCGGGGTCGGCCAGCCAGAAGTCGGCCAGGGTGGCGTTGCGGGTCGCCAGCGCGGCCACCACGTCGGGGTGGGCGCCCAGCAGCGGTCCCGGCGGCGGCCCGGCGGCGTGCTGAGCCGCGGTGCGGGCGGGCTCGGGGTCGCTGCGCAGGGCGGACAGCAGGCCGGCCGCCTTCACCCAGGTCTCGGCGACCTCCGCCTGCGGGGAGGAGTGCCTGACCAGGGTGGCGCCGACGCCGATGGTGAGCGCGCCCGCCCGGTCGACCTCGGCGGTGCGGATGAGGATGGAGGAGTCCAGGACGGTGCCGCCGCCGGCGTCCCGGCCGATGAGGGCGGCCACCCCGCTGTAGTAGCCGCGGCCGTGCGGCTCGTACTTGTTGATGACCCGGCACGCGCTCTCCAGCGGGCTGCCGGTCACCGTCGGCGCGAACAGCGTCTCGTGGAGGATGTCGCGCACCCCGCGGCTGCTGGAGCCCTCGATGAGGTACTCGGTGTGCGCGAGGCGCTTCATCTCCTTGAGGTACGGGCCGCGCACCCGGCCGCCGCGGTCGCACACCCGGCCCATCATCTTGAGTTCCTCGTCGAGGACCATGAACAGCTCGTCGGACTCCTTGGTGTCGCGCAGGAAGCCCATCACCCCGTCGGGGTCGGCGCCGCCCTCGGGATAGCGGTACGTGCCGCTGATCGGGTTCATCGTCACGGCGCCGCCGTCCAGGCTCACGTGCCGTTCCGGGGTCGCGCCGATGAGGCACCGGTCGCCGGTGTGGATCAGGAACGTCCAGTAGGCGCCGGTCTCGCGCTGGAGCAGCCGGCGGAAGAAGGCCAGGGCCGTGGCCGCCGACCAGTCCGCCAGCTCCGCCCGGTAGCTGCGCCGGAAGACGAAGTTGGCGCCGGTCCCCCGGCCGATCTCGTCCTGGATGATCCGGCGGACCGTGCGGGCGTAGGACTCGTCGTCGATGTCGAAGCCGTGCTCGTCCATGCTGATCGGCAGGTCGGGGACGTGCTGGAGGACCTCCTGGCGGGACAGGCCGCACTGCTCCTCGATCGTGAGGGCGAGCAGCGGGGTGCCGTCGTCGGGGCAGGTGTAGCCGCGTTCGGCCAGCTGCCGGTAGGGCAGGACGGCCAGGACGCCGTGCTGGTTCGCGCCGGTGCCCTGCGGTATGGGGAGTTCGGCGAGCGAGGCGGGCTCGGACACCGTCCCCACCATCAGCTCCAGCCGGTCGGCGCCGGTGGCCTGCGGCCGGTGCAGCAGGGCGAACGGCGGCGGCTGGCCGCCCAGCACCTTCGCCAGGAGCGCGTGCGGTCTGCCGGGAAGCACCTCGCCGGCGCCCGGGTTCATGAGCGGCTCGCCTCCTCCAGCTGCTGGAGCACGGTGTCGGTGCGCAGCGCCATGCCGCACCGCGTCGCGACGTACTCGAGGGTCATGCGGTGGTCGGCCAGGGTGAAGTCGGCGACGGCGTCGGCCACGACGAACGTCTGGATGTCGTGGGCGTACGCCTCCCCGGTGGTCATCAGGATCCCGACGTGGGCGTACACCCCGCACACGATCAGCTGGTCGCGTCCGGTGTCCCGGAGCAGGTCAAGCAGGCTGGTGCGGAAGAAGGCGCTCGGCCGCCACTTGGTGAACACCGTGTCGTCCGCGGCCGGCGCCAGTTCGTCGACTACGGCGCGGTCCCGCGGCCCGGCGGTCATGCCGGGTCCCCAGAAGTCCTTGAGCAGTCCGCGCTGCTGCTCGGTCATGTCGCCCGGCTGGGCGGTGTAGGCGACCGGGATGCCGAGCCGGGCGCAGGTCTGCCGGAGCCGGACCGCGTTGCGGACCAGCGCGTCGACGGGCGACCGGCCGGCCGGGAAGGGCCGCAGGAAGTAGTACTGCATGTCGTGCACGAGCAGTGCGGCACGGGACGGATCGACCGACCACGAGGCCGTGTTGGCGGGCAGGTCGCCTTCTGTGGGCATCGGGTACGGCTCGATCGCGGGGATGGCCACAACCGACTCCTTTCCATGGCAGGGGTCACACGCCGAGCGTGGCCCCGCCGTCGACGGTGAGGTGGTGCATCGTGATGTGCGACGCCTCGTCGGACAGCAGAAACAGGACGGCGTCGGCGACGTCCTGGGGGCGGGCCACCTTCGCCAGCGGGATGCCCAGCCGGTACGCCCCGGGCACGCCCTCGATCGAGGAGCGGGCTGCGGACTCGGCGTCGTACAGCCCGGTCAGCATGGGGGTGTCGGTCGAGCCGGGCGCGACCACATTGCAGCGGATGCCGTAGGCGGCGGCCTCCAGGCCGAGGCACTTGGTGAACATGGACGAGGCGGCCTTGGACGCCGCGTAGGCGGCCATGTCCATCCGCGCGGTGCCCGCGGCGTTGGAGGCGATCGTGACCAGCGCGCCGCGCCGCCGCTGCTTCATCCGGCGCACGACGGCACGCGACATGTGGAAGACACCGGTCGTGTTGACGGCGAACACCGCCTGCCAGTCCTCGTCGGCGAAGCCGTCGATGGGGCCGGAGCGCATCACCCCGGCCCCGTTGACGAGCCGGTCGACCGGGCCGAGCTGCTCCTCGACGGCCCCGACCACCGCTTCGACCTCCGCGCTGGAGGTGACGTCGACCGGGAAGGCCTCGGCCCGGTGGCCTGCCCCCCGCAGCTCCTTGGCCACCACCGCCAGCCGGTCGGCGTCCCGGTCAAGCAGCGCGACGGTGGCGCCGCGTACGGCCAGTGCCTCGGCCACCGCAACCCCGATGCCGCCTGCCGCGCCGGTCACCACCGCGATCGTGTCCTTCATCGGCGGAACTCCTCTCCCCTTGCGTCGTCGTGCGTCATCGGTCCTGGCCGCGCCACGCGGAGACCACGTCGAGCGCCTGCCAGGGGTTGAGCCGCGGGTCGCACAGGCTCGTGTACGCGCCGTCCAGCCGGTCGAGTCCCGCGGCGTCCGCCGCGCACTCGGTGACGGCGTCGGGCGTCGTCTCCAGGTGCAGGCCGCCCGCGACCCCGCCCGCGGCGGCGACGGCGTTCTGGAAGCCGACGACCTCCCGCACGATCGTGTCGACGAGCCGCGACTTGACGCCGCCCGGTGCGCTCACGGTGTTGCCGTGCATCGGGTCGGACAGCCAGCTGACCGGGTGCCCCGCGGCCCGCACGGCGGCCACCAGGCCCGGCAGCCGCTCGGTCACCGCCCCGGCGCCCATCCGCGCGATCAGGGTGAGCCTGCCGGGGACCCGCTCGGGGTCGAGCAGGTCGCACAGCCGCACCAGGTCGTCGGGGTCCGCGGTCGGTCCGACCTTGCAGGACACGGGGTTGTCCACGGCGGCCAGCAGCCGGACGTGCGCCCCGTCGGCCTGGCGGGTGCGCTCGCCGATCCACGGCCAGTGCGTGGAGGTCAGCAGCAGCCGGCCCTCGTGGTTGCGGCGCATGAGCGGCAGTTCGTAGTCGAGGATGAGGGCCTCGTGGCTGGTCCATATCTGGGTGTCGGGCGCGGTCTCGGCGCCGGTGTCGCGGAGGCGCAGGGCGTCCACGGCGGTGGCCGCGGCGTCGTAGCACGCCACCATCCGCGAGGGCGCCGGGCGCCTGGCCGAGGCGTCGGGTTCGGGTCCGTTGACCATGTGCCCGCGGTAGACGGGCAGTTCGCGCCCGCCGACCCTTTCCACCGGCTGGGAGCGGGGTTTGGCGAACTGGCCGGCGATACGGCCGACCCGCAGGACGGGCGTGCCGGAGTGGTCGGCCATCACCTCGGCGAGTTCGTCCAGCAGCTCCGCCTTGCGGGCCACCGGTCCGGCCGCGCACTCCGCGGGGTCCTCCGCGCAGTCGCCGGCCTGGAGGACCTGGCACCGGCCCTGGGCGACCTCGGCCAGCAGGACGCGCAGCGTCGCCACCTCGTCCCCGGTGACCAGCGCGCGCCGGGTGGCGAGGAGTTCACGTACGGGTTCGAGTTGTGTGTCGTCGAGCCAGTCGGGCTGCTGCCGGGCGGGCAGCGCCCGCCATCGGCGCATCTCGTCGGAGGACAGGGCGGCACCCTCGTCCTCGGCGAGCAGCAGGGCGGTGTTGTCGGCCATCGTGGCGCTACCTCCGTACAGGGCACGGGCAGGGGGAGTCAGGACGCGCGATCCGGTGTGACGCCATCAGACCCGGTGAGCTGCCGGGGCGGTCCCCTTCGTACGCAGCCGGGGGTTGTCGTCGAAGAGCGCGGTCAGCTCCTTGTCCGGGACACCGAGCACACGGGCGGAGAAGGAGCGCAGGGCGCGCAGGTAGTCGTCCTGGAGGGCGGCCTCGTCCAGGTGCGGCGCGCGGCCGTTCTCCAGCAGGACCCGGCCCGCCACCAGCACGGTGTGCACGTCCGCCGTGCCGCCGAGGGTCAGATAGCCCTCCAGCGGGCGCGGGTTGAGCAGGTAGCGCCAGTCGTCGATCGGGACGAGCACCAGGTCGGCCTGCTTGCCGGGCTCCAGGCTGCCGACCTCGTCCTCCCAGCCCAGACCGCGCGCCGCGATCCGGGTGGACATCGCCAGCGCCTCGCTGGCGGGCAGGGCGGTGTGGTCGCCCGCGAGTTCGTTGTACATCTGCCAGGCGGCCCGCATCTCCTCGGCCATGCCCATCACCGGGAAGACGCCGCCGTCCGTCGACAGGGACACGTCCAGGCCGCGCCGCCTGAGTTCGGGGATCAGCCCGGTCTCGGTGAGCGTGGACTCGCCGGTGGGGCCGTACTTGGCGGGCGAGTGGCTGATGTGGACCCCGGCGTCGAGCAGCATCTGCCGCTCGTCGGCGTCCACGAAGGCGCAGTGCACCGCCATGAGCCGGTCGTTGAGCAGCCCCAGCCGGTCCAGCCTGCGGATCGGCGTGGTGCCGAAGTGCGCGCGCACCGCCTCCGCCTCGTGCCGCAGGGCGCCGACATGGGTGGCGAACGGGACGCCGTGGTCGGCCGACAGGCGGGCGAGGCCGCGTCCGAGTTCGTCGCTCATGTTGGTGAGGTAGGGGGCGGTGGGCCAGGCGCGCAGCCGCCCGGTGGAGTCCGCGGCGCTCCGGTCCAGCAGCTGCTGGATCCGCTGCAGTTCGGTGTCGGCGTCGCGGGTCCGCTCGGGGGCGCCGCTGCCCGTTCCGCACAGCGCGTCCGCCACCCAGGCGCTCACCGCGCAGCGGATGCCCAGCGCCAGTGCCGCGTCGGCCAGCGCGTCGGAGCGGTTGACCGAGCCGACGTCGCCCAGCGTGGTGGTGCCCGAGCGCAGCTGGGTCCACAGGGCGTAGCGGGCCACAGCCTGTGCCTCGTCGGGCAGCAGGGCGTCCACCAGGCGGCGGAATCCCTCGAAGCCGGCCGAGACCTTGGCGATGTCCCCGCCCAGGGCCATGAAGCCGGGCTCGTCGGTGCGGTCCTGCGCGGTGCGCAGGGCGCCCTTGAAGGGCAGCCGCACCGCGAACATGTCGTGCCAGTGGTTGTTCACGAAGCCCGGCATGACGAGCATGGATCCGGCGTCGAGCGTCCGCAGCCCCGCCCGCTGTTCCGGGGTGAGGGCGGCGACGGCCTGCGCCACTTCCTCGACCGGTCCCACGGCGGCGATCCGGTCGCCCACGACGAGGACGGACCCGGTGGGGTGCACCCGGGCCCCGGCGTCCGCGGTGTACAGGTGTCCGCCGCGGATGAGCAGCGCCGGCGGGCGCGCGGGCAGCCCCTCGTCGTCCAGCAGCGGGGACCCGCTCATGGCGTGGCCTCCCCGGACTCGGCCGTCACGGCGTTGAAGTGCCGCTGCCAGGCGTCGAGGGTGGGCTCGGCCGCCAGCTCACGGAAGGACACCGGCAGCCCGTCCCGCCGCCAGCGGTTGACCAGCTGCATCATCTCCAGGGAACCGAGCCCCAGAAGGACGAGGTTGGCGTCCGGCGCGATCGCGCCGGGCTCGGTACCGATCTTGGCCGCGACGGCTTCGCGCAAGGCGGCGGACACCTCTACCGGTGTCTGCCCCGAGCCGTCCGCTGTGGTTTCCGTCATTGTCCTGCGTCCTTCGGCTTCCACGGGAGAGGGGTGGGCGGGACCGGCGCCGTCGGCCGGTCCCGTGGCGGCGTACGGCGTCGTCACTCGTCCGCCGCCCGGATGCTGGCCGCCGCCTCGGCCGCGAGGGTCTTCTTGTCGACCTTGCCGAGTCCGGTCAGCGGGAGCTTCTCGACGATCTCCAGCCAGTCGGGGAGCTTGTAGTCGGCCAGGCCGTCCGCGTGCAGGGCCTCCTTCAGCTCCCGCAGGGTGGGCGGCGGCCCGTCCGCGACCACGTAGGCCCCGACCCGCTCGCCGAGGTAGGGGTCGGGCACCGGGACGACGGCGACCTCGGCCACCGAGGGAAGGGCCAGGAGGTGTTCCTCCACCTCTCCGGCCGACACCTTGTCGCCGCCCCGGATGATCACGTCCTTGATGCGGCCCTCGATGGCCAGCGAGCCGTCCTCGGCCAGCCGCGCCACGTCGCCGCTGCGGTAGAAGCCGTCCTCGGTGAAGGCACGGGCGTTGTGCTCCGGCGCCCGGTAGTAGCCCTGGAGGGTGTACGGGCCGCGGGCGAGCAGTTCGCCGGTGCTGCCCGCCGGCACGTCGCGGCCCTCGGGGTCGACGATCCGCACCTCGTCGTCGGGCGAGAGCGGCCGGCCCTGGGTGGTCAGCACGGTCTCCAGGGAGTCGGTGGCGCGGGTGAAGGTGAGCAGCCCCTCCGCCATCCCGAAGACCTGCTGCAGCCGGCACCCGAGCACCGGGGTGATGCGCTCGGCGACCGAGCGGTGCAGCCGGGCCCCGCCGATCTGCACGAGCTTCAGGCTCGACAGGTCGGCCTTGTTCCACTCGGCGGCCTCCAGCCACAGCTGGGCCACGGTCGGCACCAGCGAGGTGAAGGTGACGCCTTCGCGCTCGACGGTCTCGAAGCACTCGTCGGCGATGAGCGCGTCGGCCAGCACCACCGTGCCGCCGGAGCGCAGGGTCCCGACCACGCCAGGGCAGCCCCAGGCGAAGTTGAACTCGGCGGGCAGCACCGCGAGGTAGACGTCCTGGTGGCCCAGTTCGAGCAGTTCGGCTGCGGCCCTGGTCTGGTAGGTGTAGTCGTCGTGGGTCCGGGGAATCAGTTTCGGCAGCGCGGTGGTGCCGCCGGACAGCAGGAAGAAGGCGACGTCGGACGGGTCGGGCGCGGGCAGCGGCAGCGGGTCGGCGTCGACCTCGTCCAGCGCGACGAGCAGCCCGGCGGGGGCGTCGGCCGCGGCGAGCGCCGCACCGTCGAGGACGAAGACCTTGCGCAGGGTGTCGTGCCGGGCGGCGAGGTCGAGCGCCATCCGCGTGTGGTCGAAGCCCTGGTAGGTGCCCGGCACGACGTAGCCGGCGGCTCCGGAGAGCGCGCACAGGTGGCCGATCTCGTTGGCCCGGTGCGAGGCCAGCGAGAACACCGGCTTCGCGCCCATGCGGAAGAGGGCGAAGCAGACGATGACGAATTCGGGCACGTTCGGCAGCTGGACGACGACCCGGTCGCCGGCGGCGATGCCCTGCTGGACGAATCCCGCGGCCGTCCTGGCCACCCGCCGGTCGAGTTCGGCGTACGTCAGCCGGCGCCGTCCCTGCACCAGCGCGGTGCGCTCGCCGTGCGCCGCGGCGACGCCGGACAGCAGATCCGCGAGGTTCTCACCCTGCCAGTGGCCCGCCGCCCGGTAGTGCCGCGCCCGCTCCTCGGGCCAGGGCGTGCATCCCTCAAGCATGGTCGCCCTCCCCCTCGGCGTAGCGGGATCCGGTGATCTCCACGATGGCGCAGCCCGCCTCCATGCCGGGCGAGGCCCCGATGACCATCACGTGGTCGCCGGCGCTCACCTGCCCGGTCTTCCACAGGTGTTCGAGGCCGGCGACCGGGTCGGCGGAGCCGAGGTGGCCGGTGGTACGGGTGAACTCCCAGATGCCGCGCTTGGCGTCGATGTCCAGCGGGTCCAGGAAGGAGGCGTGCAGGGGCAGCTGGGAGAAGCCGATGTGGGCGACCCGGGTGATGTCCGCCATGGTGAGGCCGGCTTCGGCCAGCGTCCGGTGCGCGGCGGCGGCGACCGTGTCGCCGAAGTTCCCCATGGGCGGCGGGACTCCCCTGGCCCACTCCTGGCGCCAGAACTCCCTGCGGTCCTCCAGGTTGAGGGTGCGTCCCACGGTGGGTCCCGGCGGGAACATCGGCTCCCCGCCGCGGTGCAGCTCCTCCATCGACGGGGTCGACACCGAGCCCACCGCCAGCACCCGCGCGAAGCCGGGCCTGCGGGAGACCACTGCCGCCGCGCCGGCGTCGCCGAGCAGGAAGAGCTTCGAGGCACGCCAGCGGTCCACCAGCGGGGTGGAGAAGTTGTCGCCCGAGGTCAGCAGCACCGCCGGCTGCTCGGACGCGGCCATGAGGCGGCAGGCGGCCAGCTCCAGGGCGGAGAGCATGCCCAGGCAGCCCTGCCGGACCTCGACGGCCGTCACGGGGCGGTCGATCGTGTGGCGCAGGACGTAGTGCTGGGCGGACCAGCCGTCGGGGCCCTGGAAGTGGACGCTGCTGTGCAATAGCGCGCCGAAGTCCTCGGGCAGGTGCCCGGAGCGGGCCACCGCGGTCTTCGCGGCGGCCACCGCGAGGTCGGGGCCCGTGGTCTCGCCGGCGAAGGTGACCGACTCGATCCCGGCGTCCTCCCGGTCCTGCTCGTCGTACTTCCCCTCGGCGACGGCGCGCTCGGTCGTGTACAGCTCCGGCAGACAGGCCGCGATGCCCGCGAGGTGGATTCCGCTGACCTTCATGAGCGGGCACCTCCGGCCAGCGCGGTCGCGCCGACGGTCACCGGTTCGGCGGCCGGCACCAGGAAGCGCCCGACGCTGCCCAGCTTCTCGATGGTCTCCTCCAGCTCCCGCTCGGGCCGGGACTGCCCCACGATGCCCGCGCCGGCGCGCAGCCAGGTGCGGCCGTCCTGCCGGTAGACGCTGCGCAGCACCAGGGCCGCGTCCATGGAGCCCTCGTGGTCGACCGTGAGCACGGCGCCGCTGTAGAGCCCCCTGGCCTCGGTCTCGTTGCTGCGGATGCTGTCGTACGCGGCGTCCTTGGGCACCCCGGAGGCCGTGACGGCGGGGAACACCGCCTCGAAGGCGTCCCAGGCCCGGCGCCCGACGGCGAGCCGGCCGCCCACCCGGGAGGCCAGGTGCTGCACGGTGCCGCGCTCCTTGACGACCATGAACTCCTCGACGTCGACGCTGCCGGGCGCGCACACCCCGAGCAGTTCGTCGCAGGCGATCTTCACGGAGATCGCGTGCTCGTAGATCTCCTTGGGGTCGGCGAGGAGTTCGGCGCGCAGCCGGTCGTCCTCGGCCCGGTCGCCGGTCAGTGCCCGGGTCCCGGCCAGCGGCTGGCTGACCACCCGGCCGTCCGGCTCGACCTGGACGACGATCTCCGGGCTGAAGCCGGTCGCCTCGATGCCGCCGAGGTTGAGCAGGAAGGACCGCGCCGGGTTGTTGCCGCGCCGGCCGGCCAGGTACGTACCCACGAAGTCGACCTCGTGGTCGACCGGGACGACCCGGGAGAAGATCACCTTCTGCAGCCGGTGGTCGTTGATCGCGTCGACCGCGACCCCGACGGCCCGGCGGTAGTCGTCCGCGCCGGCCTTCCGCACGTCCACCGGGTTCGGCACCGACCGCGGCTCGGTGTGCTCGGCCGTCAGCACCTCGAGGGCGGCGCTCAAGGTGGCCTGGTCCGCGGAGCGCAGATACGCCTCGCCGCCCTCGATCCGCACCTCGGTGTGCGGGACGACCAGGTGCAGCAGCTGCTGGTCGCCGATGTGCCGGACGTCGCCGTCCTTGGCGTACGACAGCTCGAACGCCGCCCAGCCGTAGGCCCGCCAGTCCTTGACCTGGACGGTGTCGAGCAGGCTCTGCACCTGCTGGAGGGGACGGCCGTCCCAGGGCAGGTGCACCTCCTCCGGTTGTCGCAGCCGGGCGCCGGTGCGGTCCAGGGTGATCTCGGCGATCGAGCCGCCGGCGTAGGACCAGGTGCCACCGTTCTCGTAGACGACGTAGTCCGCGTACAGACCGGACGAAGCCAGGCAAGCAGCGGCGGACATGGGGTCGGAGGCCAGCCTCAGCCTCGTCTCGAAGTAGTGCCTGGGGGACTGATACATCGCGAACGTCCTCTTCTCAACAGCCGAAAGGGGAATGCGAAGCAGCGAGTTCGCCGCGGGCCGGCCCGCGGCCCCGCCGGGGCAGCACGGAGCCGCCGGACCGCCAGCGCCCGCCCGGTATGCGCTCCGGCGGGCGGCGGACGGGCGGCGGGCCGGTGGCCGTGCCGCCGATACGGCGCACGGCCACCGGGACCAGCACCGGGGACACCAGCCTCAGCTCGTCGGCCATGACGCGTACTGCCGCAGCCCGTAGAGCAACGGGGCCGGTGTGGTGTTCACATGGACGTCGCGCACCTCGGCGAAGACGACGACGTGGTCGCCGTGGGTGTGGTGCCGTACGACCACGCAGTTGGCGACCGCGTGGGCGTCGGAACTCAGGTGCGGCCCGGCCGCCGCCGGGGGGACGGACCACTCGACGCGGTCGAAGCGGTCCGGCGCGCCGGAGGCGAACAGTTCCGCGGTCGCCCGCGCCCCCTGGTGCAGGAGGTTCATGGCGAACTCACCGGCGCTGAGCACGGCGTTCAGGGTCGGGCTGCCGTTGCGCAGGCACATCAGGAGTGTGGGCGGTTCCAGAGCGACGCTCGCCAGGGACGTACAGGTCATCCCCCAGGGACGGGTCTCGGTGTCGAAAGCGGTGACGATCCCTACTCCGGTGGGAAAACCCGCCATCAGCTGCCGCATGCCGTCGGAACCCCGGGGACGCGCCTCATCGCCTACGGCCGCACTCGTTGCTCGGTCCATTGGCAGGAATCTCCGGGCTCTATTTGCCGTGCAGGGCACTCAGGACGTCATACGTGGACGGCAGTTCCTGAAGCTGTTCGGCCGCGCGGCGCGGTACGTCGGCGAACAGCGCCTCCGCGCCTGCGACCGACGCGGGCCGGTACTGCAGCGCGGGCAGGACGTGCTCGGGCAGATGGCCGAGGCCGGCGAACATGCACCAGTAGTTCGTGTTGTTCCAGAAGTTCTTGTTGGCCAGTTCGGAACTTCCGTGGAGCACCTGCTCGCCGGAGGAGTACGGGTTGACCGGCAGGCCCGCCCGGTACAGCTCGATCTTCTCGCGCAGGTCGTCACCGAGCGGCAGCTTCTTGTTCGCCCGCCAGAACTCGGTGTCGGTACGGGGCGCGAAGGCGAAGTGGGTCTGGATGAAGTCGATGGTGAAGTCGAACATGCTCTCCACCTCGCGGTTGAACCGGTCGATGAGCACCGGGTCGAACCGCTTGTCGGGGAAGTGCTTGGCGAGCTGGGCGATGGCGGTGTAGATGAAGTAGATGCCGGTCGACTCCAGCGGCTCCACGAAGCAGGAGGACAGGCCGATGGCGACGCAGTTGCGCACCCAGGCGCGGCGGTTGCGGCCGACCCGGAAGGACACCTGGTTCAGCGGTGTGTTCTCGGGGTCGAGGCCCCACATCGTGCAGAATTCACGCGTCGCGTCGTCGCGGGTGGTGAATTTGCTGGAGAAGACGTAGCCGGTGCCGAACCGGGTCAGCATCGGGATCTTCCAGGTCCAGCCGTTCGACATGGCGATCGCCGAGGTGAAGGGCTCGACACCGTTCGCCTCGTCGTCGTGCGGAATCGCGGTGGCCACCGCGCTGTCGCACAGCAGCTTGTCGCCCATGTCGATGAACGGCTCGGCCATCGCCTTGTTGATCAGCAGGCCGCGGAAGCCCGAGCAGTCGACGAACAGATCGCCTTCCAGCAGCTCGTCGTCCTTGGTGCGCAGCGCCGTGATGAAGCCGCGCTCGTCCTGGATCACCTCGGCCATCTCGCCCTGGACGTGCCGCACCCCCTGCTTCTGGGTGGCGAACCGGCGCAGGTAGTCGGCGACCAGCGAGGCGTCGAAGTGCCAGGCGTAGTCCATGGCCGGCGTCCCGTCCGCCTTCCACGGGCCCTTCTTGGCGTCGAGGATCGCTGTCTCGGGGAAGCACACGCGGTCGAACGCGCCGGGGTTGTCGCCGCGCTGCTGCTTGAGGTACCAGTACTGCGGCAGCGGGACCCCGTCGTGCTCCTTGAGGTGCGCGAAGTGGTGGTAGAAGTAGTCCGTCTCCCCGCCGAGCGGACGCGGATCGGCCACACCGTTGCCGGGCGTGCGCCAGTTAACGAACTTGATGCCCGCCTTGAAGCTGGCGTTACATTCCCGCATCCACTCGTGCTCCGGCACCCCCAGGAAATCGAAGAACGCGGAATGCAGGTTCGGGACCGTCGCTTCTCCGACACCGATACGGGGAATGGTCGGGGCTTCGAGGAGCGTGATTTCCACCTCCCCCTGCAGGGCTTTACCGAGGTACGACGCCGTCATCCAACCGGCCGTGCCCCCGCCGAGAATGACCAGACTCCTGATACGCCCATCGCTCATGGCACTCCCCAAAAGGCATGTGATTCAGCCGGATGTCCACCCGGCTGTTCGCGCTCAGGCCTACATCTTGCGGACGGTTTCTATACCAGTGCGGAAGGCAGCCATATCACGGCTATACCCCGCAGGTCAGTGCGACTTTTCCGGACCGCGGACGGGCCGGGACGGGCAGGGCCAGGCGCCCGCCCTGCCGCCGGTGGCGCGCTCCACGGCGCCGCGCGCGAACGGGGCTGCGGCGGCCCGGCGGCCAGGGGCTGACCGCCGCCGGGACCCGGCCGCCGCCGCACCGGCCGGGAATTTGCCCGGCCGGCGGGTGGCACCGGCCCGCACCGGGTATTGATTTCTCCAAATCCGCATATGTGAAACACATAGGGACGCATGTGAAAATAATCTGTTGCGATGCGATCTCGTGCTGGTATCGTCGAGTTCGTTCCACAGATTCAGGCAGGGAGCTGGCGGGGATGATAGGCGCCGATTCTTCGGCGTATTCGTTTGCCTGGAGGGACGGGCTGTGCCACACCGAGCTGTGCCGCACATATGCCCCGGGAGTGGAGAATTCCCTCCCCTTGAATCAGCGGAGACCCGGCCGTGGGACCTTGCTGTCCCGGACCCGAAGCGCCGACCAATCTCGCGCCCCTCGTTCTGATGTCACCAAACCGTTTCTGCTGATCCGGACCGTGAACACACAAGGGGGTACGGGTGGAATTCCGCGTTCTCGGACCAGTCGGAATACGTCAGGCGGGACGGGGCCTCACGCTGGTGGCGGAGAAGCCCAAGACGATACTCGCCACGCTGCTCCTGGCAGGCAACCGCGTCGTCTCCGACGCACACCTGCGCGAGGTCACCTGGGGACCGACGCCGCCCGCCACCGTCAACCAGCAGCTCTACACGTACGTCTCGCGGCTGCGCACGCTGCTCTCCCCCGGCGCGGCGATCGTCCGCCACCGGCCGGGCTACCGGCTCGTGCTGACCGACGCGACCCTCGACCACGCCGAGTTCGACCGGCTGGCCGGCCTCGGCTACGACGCGCTCAAGGCGCGCCGCCACGCCGCCGCCGCCGAGCACCTGGCCGACGCGCTCGCCCTGTGGCGCGGCCCCGCGCTCGGCGGGGTGACCGAGCACCTGGCGCGGGTGGAACTCCCCCGGCTGGAGGAGGCGCGGATGGCCGCGCTGGAGGGCCGGATCGCCGCCGACCTCGCGCTCGGCCGCCACGACGCGCTCGTCTCCGAGCTGGTCGGCCTGGTGGAGGCCCACCCCATGCGCGAACGGCTGCGCGCCCAGCTGATGACCGTGCTCTACCGGGTCGGCCGGCAGGCCGACGCGCTGGCGGAGTACCAGCGCGGCCGGGAGATCCTCGCCGAGGAACTGGGTATCGACCCCAGCTCGGCGCTCAACGACGTCTTCCAGTCCATCCTGGCCGGCGACCCCGGGCTCACCGCTCCCGCAGCCCATCCCCCGGAGATCCGGGTCCAGGCCAGGCGGCAGGTGCGGCCGGCGATGCTGCCGCCGAGTGTCGCCGACTTCACCGGCCGCGAGCCCCAGCTGCGCGAACTGTCCGACCTGCTGTGCGGCGACCACACCGGGGCCGCGCCCGTCGTGGTGACCGGAACGGCGGGAGCGGGCAAGAGCGCGCTGGCCGTCCAGGCCGGACGGCTGTGCCTCGACGCCTTCCCCGACGGCCAGCTGTACGCGGACCTGGGCGGGCAGGGCCGGCCGCGCGACCCCTACGACGTACTGGAGTGGTTCCTCCAGGCGCTGTGCGAGCCGGGGACCCCGATCCCCGTGACGGTGGACGCGCGCACCCAGCTCTACCGCAGCGTGCTCGCCGAACGCCGGGTCCTGGTCGTGCTGGACAACGCCCACTACGAACAGCAGGTCAGACCGCTGCTTCCCGGCGCGGCCTGCAGCCGGGTGGTCGTCACCAGCCGGTCGCGCTTCACCGCGCTGGAGGGCGCGCGGTCGCTGGAGCTGGACGTCTTCGAACGGGTCGAGGCGCTCGCCCTGCTGCGCCGGGTGGTCGGCCCCGGCCGGGTCGCGCAGGAGCACCATGTGGCCGACGCGCTGGTCGACCGCTGCGGCCGGCTGCCGATCGCCGTACGGGTGGTGGCCGGGCGGCTGGCCGCCAAACCCCACTGGCCGCTGGCCGAGATGGCGCGCCGGCTGGCCGGCGGCGACCGGCGCCCGCTGGACGAGCTGAGCCTCGCCGACATCGACGTGCGGTCCTCGCTGCGCTCCAGCTATCTGCGCCTGACGGCCGGTGCCAGGACGGCACTGTGCCGGCTCTCGCTGCTGCACACCGCGGAGCTGCCCATCTGGCTGGCGGCCGTCGTGCTGGACACCGACGAGCCCAGGGCCGAGGACCTCCTGGAAACCCTGGTCGACGCCCGGCTGATGGAGGTGCGCGGCACGGATCGTACGGGGCGGCTGCGCTATCGGATGCCCCCGGTGATCCGGCTGTTCGCCCACGAGTGCGCGGAGGCGGAGAGCACTGCCGCGGAACGCCGCTCGACGGTCGACCGGGCGCTCACCGCGTGGCTGCTGCGGGCCCGCGCCGCCGCCCGTGCGCTGGCCGACGGGCGCCAGGTGGCCGCGGGCGGCGAGCTGTTCTGGTTCGAGTCCGAGATGAACGGGCTCGTCGCGGCTTTCCGCCAGGCCGACGCCGACGGGCACGACAGCACGGCCCGCTCCCTGGCCCGTACGCTGACGGAGCTTCGTATGCTCAGCGGCGCGGCCGACACCCGTACGCCCGCCGCCCGCCACCGGCCGGCCCTGCCCCACGCCCTGACCCGGGTCTGACCCGGCTGCGACCAGGTCCGGTGCGGCGGCCGGATCACGTACAACTGCCGATCGCGAACGCGTTGGTGCCCCGGCGCTGCGGCCTCCTGCGGCCTGCAGCACCGGGGCGGCGCGGTCGGCGACGGTGAGCACCGGGGGAAGGATCACCGGAGGCACCGACCGCGAGTCCCACAAGGGCCACTACACCGTGGCGTCGGCCCCGGCCTCCTGGCCGCGGGCGTTTCCGCCGCTCTGCTGCGGCGGCTTCTCGGCGCCGCCGGTCGTCGGGATGCGGACCATCGCGAAGGCGAGGACCGCGGCCACGGCGGCGAGCACGGCCGAGACGCCGAGCATGAGGTTCAGACCGGACGAGAACGAGTCGCGCACCAGGTGCTGCATCCCGGCGCGTGCGCTCGCCGACGAATGCGCGAGGAACGACTGCGCCTGCCCGCCGCTGAGCGCGACGGCCACCTCGTGCGGGTTCGGGACACTGCCGTCCTTCTTGAGCACGTGCTCGATCCGCGACTGGAAGATCACGCCGAAGACCGCGATGCCCAGTGCGAAGCCCAGCTGCCGGAAGGTGTTGACCGCGCCGCCGGCCATGCCGCCGCGCTCGGGCGGCACCGAGGCCAGCGCCGCCGCCGACAGGCTCGGCGTCACCAGGCCGACACCCATGCCGGACACGACCAGTCCCGCCACGATGCTGTTGCCGGACGATCCCGCGTCGAGCATGGTCTGCAGCCCGGAGCCGATGGCGATGAGCGCCAGACCCGCCGCCATGGAGGTGCGGGCCGGCCAGGGGCCGAGACGGCCGGCCAGCGCCGAGACGACGAAGGCGGCACCGCACATCGGCAGGATGTACAGACCCGCCTTGACGGGCCCGTAGCCCAGCACGGACTGCATCCACAGCGACTCGAACAGCAGGTAGGCGAACGCGGCGCCCTGCAGGATCAAGGCACTGACCATGATCCCGGTGAAGGACGGCCGGCGGAAGAGCGACAGGTCGAGTACCGGGTTCTCGTGCCGCTTCTCGACCCAGAGGAAGAGGGCCAGGGCGACCACGGCGACGGCGAACATGACCAGCGTGAGGGTCGCGCCCCAGCCGTCGGAGTGGGCGCGGATCAGCGCGAAGGTGAGCGAGCCGCTCGCCACGGTGAAGGTGACGGTGCCGAAGACGTCCGCGCGTTTCCCGTCGTTGGTCTTGGCCTCGCGCACCACGCGGAGCGTCATCACGACGGCGACCAGGCAGACCGGCAGGTTGACGAAGAAGATCCACCGCCAGTTCAGGTACTCGGTGAGCAGGCCGCCGACCACCGGGCCCGCCGCCGCCGCGATCGCGTTGATGGCACCCCACACGGCGAACGCCACACCGCGGTCACGACCGCTGTAGTGCATGCCCAGCAGGGCGATGGTCGTACCGAACATGCCCGCGGCGCCCAGTCCCTGGACCGCCCGGGCGGCGATCAGCACACCGGGGTTCGGGGCGACACCGCACACCAGCGAGGCCGCGGTGAAGATGACCAGTCCGTACAGGTACACCTTCTTGCGGCCGACGCGGTCGGCGGAGGAGCCCACGCCGAGCAGCAGGGCAGCCAGTGCCAGGGCATAGATGTCGACGACCCACTCCAGGTTGGGGAGCGTGGTGTCGAAATCCTCCGCCATGTCCGGCAGCGCCACCGTCACGATCGTGACGTCCACCAGGAGCATGAAGGTGCCCAGGCAGATCGCTGCCAAGGGCCACCACTTACGCATAACCGGATCCCTTCCCCAGTCCACGGGCCCATGCGGCCCGTTCGACGTGCTCACCTTCGGCGCCCGGCGCACCACTGACTACGTACTCCGGCGGATGTGGCGGAAATCGACACGCAGCCTCCTAGCGTGAAGGAAACAGCGGAGTGCGCGGCGGAACGAGACGGCCTGCCCGTTTCACCGACTGCAGCACCGGTGCGCTCTCCACATGGCTGACGGTCTTCAGCGCGCCTATCCGGGTACTCATGTAGTCGTAGAAGGCGTCGATGTCCCTGCACACCACGATCGCCACCAGGTTCGACTGCCCGGAGGTGGCCGCCGCGAACACCACTTCGGGGTGGTGGGACAGCTTTTCCGCGACGCTCACCAGTTCCGCCGGCGGCACCGTGAGCCAGAGCATGATCTCGGCCTCGTAGCCCAGCAGTGCCGAGTCGATCTCGACGTCGAAGAACAGCGCCCGCATCTGGCGCAGGTGCTCCAGCCGGCGCCTGACGGTCGACTCGGACCACCCCGTCGCGACGGACAGCTCGGAGTAGCCGGCCCGGCCGTCCGAGGCGAGCGCCGCGAACAGTTCGCTGTCGCCGTCGCGCATCTCGACCCGCACGCCCCGGGCCGGCGGGTCCGGCAACCGGGGCCTGAGCCGCTCGGCCTGTTCCTCGGTCAGGGAGTGGGTCTTGCCGTACGAGCCGGTGGGTCCGCCGAAGAAGGTGTGCAGTATGTAGTGCGCGGAGATGTCGACGACCCGGGGAGTGCGCGGGAGCTTCTGCAGCAGCAGCGACGCGCCGTCCGCGCGGTGCGGGGCCCGCGTGAGGCAGACGATCTCGGTGCCGCCCGCGGTCAGGCTCACCCAGGACGTGTCACCGCGCCGTGCCAGCGCGCCGGCGACGCTGCCGGCGGTGTCCGGTGTGCAGCGCACCCGAACCAGCCATTCGATGTGCCCGAAGCGGGCCGCGTCGGGCAGTCCCAGCACCCGCATCGCCCCTGAGCCGCGCAACCTGCGGTAGCGCCGGGCCACGGTCTGGTCGGACACGCCGAGGACCTCGGCCACGTACTTCAGGGGTGCCCGCCCGTCGAGCTGCAGGGCGTGCACGAGGCGGCGGTCCAACTCGTCCAGAGGGTTGAATTCCATCTGCGGAAGGCTAGTTGATGTCGCCATCAGGCACGAGGGGCACGTTGAGTGGCGCCTTCCGGCAGAACTGCCGAACATCGCAGGGCACGTGGCACCCGTGTGGCGCGGTGGCCCTGGGACACCCGCCGCAGTGGCCGATGACGCGCGAAGGGACACGCTTATGGACACCGTGCACATCACCAGCGGTCGGGAGGTTCCGGTACCGACCCTCCCGACAGGTGTCGGCCTCACGGCACTGTGCACGGCCGGGGAGCGGGGAACGGAGAGCCGCCGCCCCGACCGGCTCTTCGAGGACCGCGTCGCGCAGCTGCTGACGGAGGTCATCGGCGAATCGCCGCGCACGGCCGGACTGCCGGGCGGCCGCCTGCTGCGGGGCCGGGCGTTCATGCGGGACGTCGTCGCGCTGCGCACCCGCTTCTTCGACGACGAGCTGCGCCTCGCGTCCGCGTACTGCCGTCAAGTGGTGCTGCTGGGCTCGGGCCTGGACTCCCGGGCCTTCCGCCTCGACTGGGCCCCGGGCACCGAGGTGTACGAACTCGACCGCGGCGACGTCCTGCGGTTCAAGCACAGCATTCTGGCCAGGGACGGCGAGCAGCCCCGCTGCGCGCGCGTGGCGGTGAGCGCGGACCTGCGCGGCGACTGGCCGGGGGCGCTGCGGGCGGCCGGCTTCAATCCGTGGCGCCCCACGGCCTGGTGCGTCGAGGAGCTGCTGCCGTACCTGAGCCGCGCCGAGAACGACCGGTTGCTGAGTTCGATCACGGCGATGTCCGCCGCGGGCAGCCACCTGGTGGCGGACCACTTCGACACCGCCCTCCAGCGGTCGGTGAGCTTCTCCGCAACGGCCAGGGTGCTGCACGCGGTCGGTGCCGCCTGGCGTTCCACGCTGGAGGCGCCGGACGGCTGGCTCGCCCCGTACGGCTGGTCGTGCGCTCTTACCGACCCGGCGGAACTGGCCCACCGCAGCGGGCGGGCCGTCCCGGGCCTGTGCGGTCCGCACACCGGGGGCGACGGGCACATGTGGCTGATCAGCGCGGCCCGCTGACCGCCCCGGTCCTCGCACGCGGGGCCGCGCCGCCGGCAGCGCGGCGCCCGCTCAGCGCGCGGGTTTGTACTCCAGCTCCGGCGCGTCGAACTCGGTGAAGGCGCCCAGCTGTTCACCGCTCGCCAGCGTGGCGCGGGCGACCACGAGGCCGGCCTTCGCGCTGTGCACGGTGTCCCTGGGCCCCCGCGAGCGTCGCTCCACCCGGATCCGCTCCCCCAGGTGCCGCACACCGACCCGGGCCAGCGGGACGCCGTCGACCGTGACGCCGAGCGACTCCAGCGGGTGCGGGGAGTCGCTGGTGACGGTGAGGACCAGGTGCTCGCCGTCGTAGTCGTCCACCCGCACGCGCAGTTGTGCCGCCGACCCCGCTTCGGCCGGCGGCATCCGCGGCGCCACCGGCTGCACCAGCCGCTCGGCCGCGCCGATCGGGGCGTGCGGGGGCTGCACGCGGTGGGCGGTGGCCTGCTCGTAGGCGTACGCCGCCTGGAGCAGGACGCTGTCGCTGTACGCCCGGCCCGCGAAGGTGATGCCGACCGGCATCCCGATGTCCCCTGTCACACCCATCGACACCTGGGCGGCGGGGATGCCCAGCGCGCGCAGGCCCCAGCCGCCCTGCGAGAAGGCTGCGCCCGGCGCCCAGGCGGCCAGCGAACCGGAGAGCGAGACGTCCGCGTCGGCCGGCGCCACGTCGGAGTTGGCAGGGAAGGCGAGCAGGTCGATCCCGTTGCCGTCCATCCAGTCGTCCAGCAGTTCCTTGCGGAAGCGCTCCAGGCCCTCCATGGCCTGCCGCAGCCCCGGCACGTCGAGCACGGGCGTGCTGCCGCCGGCGGCGTCCTCGGTCACCAGGTCGTAGCCGACCCGCGGGAAGGGGTTGACCACCGGGTCGGCACCGTAGAATTCGTCGGGGAAGATCGCGGCGGTGTCCACCCCCTCCAGCGCCGGCAGGGCCGGATCGGCGTTGAGCCGGAGGAATTCGTCCCAGCCGGCCCCGGCGAGCAGCGAGATCTCGGTGCCCGCGAATTCCGGGCTCCAATATCCGCGGTCGGCCATGTCCCGCGCTGCGGCCTTGAGTTTGTCGAAGTCGTAGAAGGCCGGCACATCGACGTCCACGACCGTCGCGCCCAGCCGCCGCAGGTCCTCCTCGGCGCGCTCCCACAGCTCCCTGATCGAGGCGCGCAGCCGCACCGGTCGGTCGATGGAGGTGTCGCGGCCGGTGAAGACGCGCGGCACGCCGATGACCTTGCCGCGCAGGAATCCGGGGTCCATGAGGTCGCCGTAGCGCTCGGGGCGGACGGTGCTCACCGGCGGCAGCCCGACCCACGGCTGGGCGCGCCACAGGTCGCCCGCCGTGTCCGGGTCGTCCTGGACCAGCACGTCGAGCAGGGTGAGCAGGTCCTCCATCCGGCGGGCGAGCGGTGCCACCACGTCCCGCAGGGCCAGCAGCGGCCAGTTGCCCCGTACCGAGATCAGGCCGCGCGAGGGGGTGTACGTCGCCACCCCGTTGTTGGACGCAGGGGAACGGCCGGAGGACACCGTCTCCTCGCCCAGGCTGAACGTGCACAGCGCCGCGGAGACGGCCACACCGGAGCCGCTGGAGGACCCCGACATCCACGCGGCCGGCATGTAACCGGGGTTGAAGGGGCTGGCCGGGCGGCCGTGGACGCCCTTCTGCATGCCGCCGGCCGCCATCGGGGGCATCGTGGTCCTGCCGATCAGCACCGCACCGGCCCGGCGCAGCAGGGACACGGCGGCGGAGTCCTCCCGGGCCACCAGGTTCCTGAACGCGGGTGAGCCGGCCGCTACGGTCATGCCGGCGACCTTGTAGCTGTCCTTCACCGTGAAGGGGATGCCGTGCAGCGGGCCGCGGACCTCGCCGCGGGCGCGGGCCAGGTCGGCGGCCCTGGCCTCGGCGAACATGCCGGGATTGAGCACCGGAACGCTGTTGAGCGTGGTGTTCGCCCGGTCGTACGCGGCGATGCGGTCGGCGAACATCGCCACCAGCTCGACGCTGGTGACGACGCCGTCGGCCAGGGCGGCGCCGAGCTGGGCGATCGAGGAGTCGGGGGAAAGCGTGCTGGACATGGGGTTCTCTCTCCTCGCCGGCGCTCAGACCTGGTTGAGGCCGCCGTCGACGAACAGCTCCGCCCCGGTGGTGAAGGAGCTCTCGTCCGAGGCCAGGAAGACAGCCGCCGCGGCGACCTCCTCGGCCCGGCCGATCCGGCCGAGCGGAATCGTGGGCGCGAGGGCCTCCTCCAGCGCCCGGCCGGCCTGCCCCGACAGGCTGCGGATGCCGGGGGTGTCGATCGGTCCCGGGCTGATGGCGTTGACCCGGATGCCGCGCCCGGCCAGCTCGGCGGCCCAGGTGCGCACGAAGCTGCGGCCGACGGCCTTGGTGGCGCTGTAGGCGGTCATCCCCTTGACGCCCATCGAGGCGTTGGTGGAGGAGAGCACGATCACCGAGGCGCCCTTCGACAGCAGCGGCAGCGCCTTCTGGACGGTGAAGAGCGTTCCCTTGACGTTGACGTCGAAGGTCTTGTCGTAGTGCTCCTCGGTGATCTCCCACAGCCGGGCCAGCTCACCGAAGCCCGCGTTGGCCACGACGATGTCCAGCCGTCCGCTGCGCTCCTTGACCGCCGCGAAGAGGCGGTCGAGGTCGTCCAGGTCCGACACGTCGCTCAGGACGCCGACGGCGCCGTCACCGACGACCTCCAGGGCCGCGTCCAGCTCGGCCTTGCGCCGGCCGGTGAAGTAGACGGTGGCGCCCTCGGCGGCGTACCGCTGCGCGATCGCCAGACCGATACCGGTCGAGCCACCGGTCACCAGGGCGACCTTCTCATCGAGCTGTCCCATGATCTCCACTTCCATGAAAGAGCAGTCCTGTTCACATCCGAGGGCGGTCGGGACCGCCGCTCAGAACGCGCTGGCGCGGGCGTCCCGCCAGCCGCCGCCTCCGGCCGAGGGCCGTGCCTGCGGCATGGCCGATCCCAGCCGGAGCAGCCGGTTGAGTGCCTCCTGGCGGCGGGCCAGCGGTTCGCGCTCCGCGCACTCCGCGGCATAGATGCCGATGAGGCTGTGGAAGCGGTAGCGGTGGCCCGGTTCCTCCTCCAGCAGGTGGTTGGCGGCCAGCAGCGAGAGCAGCCTGCGGGTGGTGTCCCAGTCCGTCTCGGCGAGCGCGGCGGCGATCCGCACGGTGAACGGACCGCTGTACAGGCCCAGATGACGGAACATCCGCGCCGCGTCGGCGGGCAGCGCCTGGTACGAGCCCTCGAAGACGCTGCGCATGCTGGCCGCCGCGTCGTCCTTGACGGTGAGCCGGTCGAGCCGGCCGTGCTCGGCCGCGTACTGCTCGACCAGCGCGGTCAGCGGCACACTCGGGTTGGCCGCCAGCCCGTCGGCGACGATGCGCAGCGCCAGCGGCAGTCCCCCGCACAGCGCCACCAGGCATGCGGTCGCCTTCCGCTGGCCCTCCAGCCGTCCGCCGCTCAGCCCGGCGAGCAGATGCGCCGACTCCTCGTCGGCCAGCGGCCCGATGGTGACCAGGTGGGCGCCGTCGCGAGCCGCGAGGCCGCTGAAACGCTGCCGGCTGGTCGCCAGGACGCAGGACGAGCCGCGCGGGATGAGCGGCCGCAGCTGGTCGGCGCTGGGGGCGTCGTCGAGCACCACCAGCATCCGCTGGCCGTGCAGCAGGCTGCGGTAGAGGGTGGCGCGGGCGGCCAGGCCCGGAGGTATGCGCGACGCGTCGACCCCCAGGCTGCCCAGGAGCTGGCCCAGCGCGTCGGCGGCGCTCACCGGCCGGCCCTGCAGTCCGGTGCCGCGCAGGTCCACGTACAGCTGGCCGTCGGGGAAGCGGTCGATGAGCCGGTGCGCCAGCTCCAGCACGAACGCCGACTTGCCCACCCCGGCCGGGCCGTCGACCACCGCGACGGGGGTCGTCGCGCCGTACCGCGAACTCTCGTCGTTCAGTACCTTCTCCAGCTGCGCCAGTTCCTTGGCGCGGCCCACGAACCCGCGGGCCAGGGGCGGCAGTTGCACGGGTTTGGGGGCGCCGCGGAAGGCGGACTCACGGCCCGAGAGCAGCACGGGCGCCGGGTCCGTGCCGGGCGAGCGCAGCTCCGGATGCCCGGACAGGATCTGCTGGTAGAGATTGCGCAGGTCGGCGCCCGGCTCGATGCCCAGCTCGCTGCTCAGCAGCTGCCGGGTCTCCTCGTACATCCGCAGCGCGTGGGCCTGCCGTCCGCTGCGGTAGAGCGCCAGGATGAGCAGCCAGCGCAGCTTCTCGCGCAGCGGCTCCTCGGAGACCGCGCCGGTCAGCTCGGTGACCATCTCGGCGTGCCGCCCGGCCGCCAGCATGTCGGCGGCCCACTCCTCCACGGCCGTCAGCCGCAGATCGCGCAGCCGGGTGCGCTCCATCGCGGCGAAGGGCCCGGGGATGCCGGAGTACGCCTCACCGTGCCACAGCGACAGGGCCTGCTCGTACAGCCGCAGGGTCGCGTCGGCGTTGCCCTCGCCGCGCGACCTACGCGCGTCACCATGACTCCGCACGAAGAGGGTCGCGTCGACGTCCACCGGGTCCAGCCGCAGGCAGTAGCCGCCGGACTCCGAGGTCAGCACCGCGCCGGCCGCCCGCCTGCTGCGCCCGGGCTCCAGCGCCCGGCGCAGCCCGCCGACATAGGTGTGCACGCCGTTGGCGGCGGTCTGCGGCACATCGCTGCCCCACAGGGCGTCCACGATGTTCTCGACGCCCACGACATCGTTGGCACGGCTGGCGAGCAGGCCCAGCACCGCCCGCTGCTTGGGCGGCCCGAGCGCGACCTCGGCCCCGTGCCGCCAGGCGCGTACCGGTCCTAAGAGCTGTATGCGCAGGGGTGCTCCCGTGGTGACCATCGGTCACTCGCCTCCTGAAAGTGGTGATCCGTCCCTTCCCGTACCGGCTGCTCGGCATCAGCAGAGCAGGCGGTCGTGGTCCGCTGCCGCGCCGGCATTGCCGGCCGGGTCGGCGGCACTGTTCGCTTTCCGGTAAGTCCGAATACATCGGGATGCGAGCAGAACGTCAGCCGCTATTCCGCCGGAAATGGACCTACCACCGGCTTCCTCGTACACCACATGCGTGGTACAAATATCTGAGGAAATGAGTCCGGTCGCGATATCGAGGGGCCTGCGGGCGGCCGTGACCGCCGGACGTGCGCGCATCAGCGCAGGCACGCCAAAGCCCCCGATTAAATCACCAGTCAAAGATTGGCTGAGCACGTTTCCCCCGTGCACGCTTCCCCCTCTTTTTTACCCCGTAAGGTGTATGCGTAAGGTCACAGTAGCGGTGACGTGTCTGATTGTCACCCCCGTCCCACTCAGCGCACACGTGCACTCGCGAGCAGCGGGACAAAAGCCGCGCCACCCGCCGGGATCCGGCCCCTCCCGACCGCCCGGCCGCTCCCATCGCCACTCCCGGCGCCGCTCCCGGAAGATCACGTACGGACGTACGCCGACGGCCGGTCCGCATCGCCGCCCCGACCGCCCGCCGGCCCGGGCACCCCCCGGGAACGGAGCCGCGCCGCGGCGCGCCGCGCCCCCCCCGGCCGATCGTGAAACCTGCGAACCCATCAGCGCCGCATCGCGGTACAGTAATATTCGCACGCGTTTCAAAACGGATGGGAGAGCGATGAACGCGATCGACCCTGCTGCGGTGAGGGAACGGTCCACGCCATTGTCGGATGCCGATTCCGCAGCGGAACAGACCATGGGGCAGCTGCTGCGCCCGTATGTCCGGAATTTCGCGGTCGTTGTGGTCCTGCAGGTGGTCGGCGCCCTCGCGGGTCTCGCCCCGCTGCTGGCGGTCGTCGAGCTGGGTCGCACTCTGCTGTCGTCCGATCCTGTCGACCACCACCATGTGTGGGCCGTCGTGATCGCGGGTGCGGCCGGCCTGTTCGTCCGGCTGCTCTGCACTGCCGCGTCCACCGCCGTCGGGCACATCCTCGACGGCAAGGTACAACTGACGTTCCGCCGGCAGCTCGCGGCGCGCCTGGGGCGCGTACCGATCGGCTGGTTCTCGCAGCGCAGGACCGGTGAGCTGGCAAAGGTGGTGGGCGAGGACGTAAGCGCCGTGCACCCGTTCATCGCGCACACTCCCGGTGAGCTCACCTCCGCATTCGTGGTGCCGATCGCGTCGCTGATCTACTTGTTCACCGTCGACTGGCGGCTCACGCTGATCACGCTGGCGCCGATTATCATCGCATTCACGCTGGTCCCCCTGATGCAGACCCCGACCCGGGTGCGCGAGCAGGAGGAGTTCGACAACGGCATGGGGCGGATTTCGAGTTCCGTCGTCGAGTTCGTCCAGGGCATCTCGGTGGTCAAGGCGTTCGGCGGGTCCGGGCGCTCCCACCGTAAATTCCTCGACGCGGCGAACGACTTCGTCGCCATCTTTTACAAGTGGGTGCACGGCATCTCGAAGATCGCCGCGGGCATGCAGCTGGTGCTCTCGCCGCCCTTCGTGCTGCTGGTGGAGCTGATCGGCGGCGCCGCCCTGATCACGCACGGCGGTATGGCCCCGGCCGACCTGCTGCCCTTCCTGCTGCTCGGGCTGGGCCTGACCGCTCCGCTGGCGGCCCTCAGCCACGGCTTCGACGACATCCAGGGCGCGGCGCGCGCGGTCGGCCGGATCAAGGACGTGCTCGCGGTGCCGTCGCTGCCGGAGCCCGCGCACCCGGTCGCGCCGCAGGGCCACCGGGTGGAGCTGCGGGACGTGCGGTTCGGCTACGAGGCCGACCACGAGGTGCTGCGCGGGGTCGACCTGGTCCTGGAGCCCGGCACGGTCACCGCGGTCGTCGGACCGTCGGGAAGCGGGAAGTCCACCCTGGTCCAGCTGCTGCCGCGGTTCTTCGACCCGACGCACGGCTCGGTCCTGCTCGGCGGGGTCGATCTGCGGGAGGTCGGCAGCCGGGAGCTGTACCGGACGGTCTCCTTCGTCTTCCAGGACGTCCGCCTGCTGCGCGCCTCGATCGCGGACAACATCGCGCTCGCGGCGCCGCACGCCGAGCTGGACGAGGTCGTCCGCGCCGCCAAGCTGGCGAACATCCACGACCGCATCCTCGAACTGCCCCGCGGATACGAGTCGGTGGTCGGCGAGGACGCCGGACTGTCGGGCGGCGAGGCACAGCGGATCTCGATCGCCCGCGCGCTGCTGACCGCCGCACCCGTTCTGGTGCTCGACGAGGCGACCGCCTTCGCCGACCCGCAGACCGAGCAGGCGGTGCGCCGCGCCCTGGCGGCGCTGGAGGGCGACCGGACGGTGCTGGTCATCGCCCACCGCCTGGAGACGGTCGCCGACGCCGACACCGTCGTGATGCTGGAGGACGGGGCGGTCGTCGAGCACGGCAGGCCCGCGGACCTGCTCGAAGCGAACGGAAAGTTCGCCGCGTTCTGGCAATCCCACCGTTCGGCGGTCGCCGACGAGATCGACACCCGCGGTGGCGTACTGCAAGGAGACGAGCCCCGATGATCCGAATGCTGCTGCGCGTACTGGGAGACGAGTACGCCAAGCCGATGCGCCGCACCGTCGCCCTGATGTCGACGACCGCGGTGGCCGAGGGCCTGTCCTACGCCCTGATCGTTCCGGTGCTGCGGGCACTGTTCGGGGACACGCCCTCCGACGCGTGGCCCTGGCTGATCGGCTTCGGGGCCGCGGTCGCGGTGTACGCGGTGCTCCGCTACATGAGCGATCTGTCCGGCTTCCACGTCGGGACCGATCTGCTGCGCGGCATGTACCACCGGGTCGGCGACCACCTGGCCAAGCTGCCCATCGGCTGGTACAACGCGGGCCGCCTCGGCGAGGTGTCCGTGCTGGCCAGCCGCGGCATCCTCCAGGCGATGAGCGTGATCGCGCACCTGCTCACCCCGCTGATCTCCGCCTGTGTGACCCCGCTGACGATCGTGGTCGTGATGCTGGCCTTCAACTGGCAGATGGGGCTGGCCGCGCTGATCGCCGTACCGCTCGTGGCGGCGATCCAGATCTGGACCGGCCGCTCGATGGCCGCCAGGGACGAGGAGCGCGCGGAGCTCGACCACGAGGCCAGCAGCCGGGTCATCGAATACCTCCAGGCGCAGCCGGTACTGCGGGCCGGCGGGCGTACCGGCGAGCGCTTCCAGCTGCTCGACGACTCGCTGCGCGACGTGCAGCGCGCCTCGCGCCGCTCGACGCTCACGGCGCTGCCCGGCGCGCTGGGCCTGACGCTCACCGTGCAGACGGTCTTCACCGGGCTGCTGGCGCTGGGCGCCTACCTGGCGCTGGGCAACCACATCGGGGTGGCCGAGGTGCTGACCATCCTGGTGCTGGCCGCCCGCTGCGCCGATCCGCTGCTGTCGCTGTCCGACATGGGCGGCAAGCTGCGCGGTGCGCGCTCGGTGCTGACCCGGCTCGACGCGGTGCTGCGCACCGAGCCGCTACCGGAGGCCGCCGAGCCGATCCAGCCGGTGCGCCACGACCTGGAGTTCGAGTCCGTCGCCTTCCGGCACGGCGACCGCACGGTGATCGACAATGTGTCGCTGTCGGTACCCGAGGGGCAGCGCCTGGCGGTGGTCGGACCGTCGGGTTCCGGCAAGAGCACCCTGCTGCAACTGCTCGCACGCTTCTACGACGTGGACGCGGGCGTGGTGCGCGTCGGCGGTGTGGACGTGCGCGCGATCAACACCGAGGTGCTGATGTCGCAGATCGCCATCGTCTTCCAGAACGTCTACCTCTTCGACGGCACGATCGAGGACAACATCCGCCTCGGCCGCCCCGATGCCGACGAGGCCGACGTGCGGGCCGCGGCGACCGCCGCGCGGCTGGACGAGGTGATCGAGCGGCTGCCCGGCGGCTGGGCGGCGAACGTCGGCGAGGGCGGCGCGCTGCTGTCCGGCGGTGAACGCCAGCGGGTCTCGATCGCGCGGGCGCTGCTGAAGAACGCGCCCATCGTGCTGCTGGACGAGGTGACCTCCGCGCTGGACCCGGTCAACGAGGCGGCCGTCCACGAGGGCATCGAGCGCCTGATGGCGGGCCGGACCGTGGTGATGGTGGCGCACCGGATGCGGACCGTCCGACGCGCCGACCGGGTCGTCTTCCTGGACGGCGGCCGGATCGTGGAGGAGGGCAGCCACGACGACCTGCTTCGCCGCGGCGGTCGCTACGCCGACTTCTGGCACATCTCCATGGCGCCCGCGGTCAGCGAATGACAGCCGGGGGGCCCCCCCCCCCCCCCCCCCCCCGGTGCCGACGGCCACGGTGGAGCGCGGCAGCAGCGCCGCCTGCGCCAGGACGTCNCCCCCCCCCCCCCCCCCCCCCCCCCCCCCCCCCCCCCCCCCCCCCCCCCCCCCCCCCGCCGGGGCAGTCGGCCGTGCTCGCGGGATCCCGCCGTACGGCCGCACACCAGGACGGGCCGGTCGATGTCGACCGGCCCGTCCTGGTGTGCGCGGCAGAGGTCAGTTCTCGGCCGGCACACGCTCGGTGACACGGCGGACGGAGCCGGCCGGCTTCGCCTCACGGGTCTCCACGCCCGCCAGGCGGGCGTAGCGCTCGGGGTGCGCGGAGCGGATCCACAGGGCGTACACGGGGCCGAGCACCGCTCCGGCCAGGATCAGCCAGGGCAGCGCGTGCACCACCGGGTTGTCCGTGCCGGTCATGGTGTCGAAGTTGATCACGACGAGCGCGGTGGCGACGCCGAGGCCGACCAGGCCGAGCGCGGGTGCGAGCACCGTACGCCACCAGTGCCGGTCGGGCCTGCGCCAGAAGAAGCCGATGACCGACAGGCAGGCGGCGGCCTGGAGGAAGACGATGCCCAGGGTGCCCAGGCCCAGCATGCTCGTGGCCAGACCGAGGTAGGGGTCCAGTCCGCCCAGGGCGAATCCGGCGGCGGCCAGCAGGCTGAACACCGTCTGCGTCAGGCTCGCCCGGTACGGGGAGGAGTGCCGCGGGTGCACCACGCCGAGCGCGCCCGGCAGCACCCGCTCGCGGCCGAGCACGTACATGTAGCGGTTCGCGGCGTTGTGCAGCGCCAGCCAGCCGGCGAACAGGCTCAGGCACAGCAGAACCTGCATGACCGTGGTGAGCGCGGACGTGAGGTAGTCGTCGCTGAGGTTGAAGAAGAGGTTGCCCAGCTGTTCGCCGGCCACCTTCTGCACATTGCCCGCGCCGACCGAGCCGACCGCAATCCAGCTGATGAACCCGTAGAAGAGGGCGATGAGCGAGATGGCGATGTACGTGGCGCGGGCCACGCTCCGCTCGGGATTGCGCGCCTCCTCGCCGTAGAGCGCCGCCGACTCGATCCCGATGAAGGAGATGAACGCGAACATCATCGTGACGCCCATGCCGGGGTTCGACAGGGTGTGCGGGGTGAACGAGGTGCCGGGCAGCGCGGATCCGCCGTGCCGGATCAGCACGGCCACGGCGAGGAGCACCAGGATGGCGACCTCGCAGACCATGGCCACCGCGAGCACCCGGACGCTCAGGTCGATCTGCCGGTATCCCAGTACGGCGACCACGGCCAGGCCGGCCGCCGCCCATATCTCCCAGCGCAGGTGCAGCCCGTGCTGGGCGGCGACGAGCTGGGCGAAGTAGGAGAAGGAGCCGAGCAGTCCGACGGAGGCGGTGTTGTACGCGACCACGGCGATGAGGCCGCCGGCCACCGCGGGCGGTCTGCCCAGGCCGCTGGAGATATAGGTGTAGAAGCCGCCGGCGTTGACCACCCGGCGGCTGATCGCGGCGTAGCCGACGCAGAAGCACATCAGGGTCAGGCCCGCGAAGACGAACACGGCGGGCACACCGGGGCCGTTGCCCAGGGCGAACGCCAGCGGGACGGTACCGACCATGGCGGCGAGCGGAGCGGCGGCCGCGATGATCAGGAAGACGATCTTCGGAGTGTTGAGACTGAGTGAGAGCTGCCCGCGCTCGGACGGCGGCGCGGACGGGGACGGGGTCGTGCTCATGGGCGCTTTCCTATCGTGAGGGCCCGGATGGCCGGCCTGCGGCCTTGCCATCCGGGAGCCTCAACCCGCCGGCCGTACCGCTCTGCTGTCCATTACCGGAAGGTCGCGGGCCATCTCTGCCCGCTGAGGGGTGGTGCGTTACGAGAATTGAGGCTGCTGTCCACCGGGGGGCCGCCGCGTCCGGGCATCGGGCTCGGTCGGCGACCACCCTTCGACAAACAACTCCCGCGCTTTGGACCGCTGCAGCTTCCCGCTGGTCGTCTTGGGAATGCTGCGCTTGGGGACCAGGTGGATCCCGGCGGCCCTGACGCCGGTCCGCGAACTGACCGCGGCGGCGATGGACTGGCGCAGCGCGTCGTGCTGTCCGCTGTCCAGTTCCGTCTCGACGATCAGGTGGAGTTCCTCGGACTCGCTCTGATCGTCGCGGTACCCGACCGCGATCACGGCGCCCAGGCGGACACCGGGGACGGTCTCCGCGGCCTGCTCGAAGTCGGACGGAAGGTAGTTGGCACCGCGGATGATGACCAGGTCCTTGGCCCGGCCGGTGATCCGCAGGCCGCCGTCGCGCAGATAGCCGACGTCGCCGGTCTTCCACCAGTCCGGCGCGTCGATCGCCGCTGCGGTCGCCTCGGGGAGGTTGAAGTACCCGACCGTGCGCGAGGGGCTGCGGAACTGGACGTGGCCGATCCGGTTCTCCGCCAGCTCCCGGCCCTCGCCGTCCACGATGCGGACCTCGGCGCCGACCACCGGCTCACCGCAGTCCACGATCTGCATCGCGTCCGCGCTCTGCGGGTCGGCGTCGACCACCAGCGCGTCCGCGACGGCGGTCTGCCGGTCGATGGAGTCGAACACCAGCGGCCCGTCCTGGCGCGTCGTGGTGATGGCCAGCGACGCCTCGGCCATGCCGTACGCGGGTGTGAACGCGTGCGGCGGCAGGCCCCAGCGGGCGAAGCGCTCGGTGAAGCGCTGCGCGGTGCCGGGCTGGATGGGCTCCGCACCGCAGAGCGCCACACGCCAGGACGACAGGTCCACGCCCTCGAGTTCCTCGTCGCGCACCCGGGCGGTCACATAGCCGTACGCGAAGTTCGGCGCGGCGGCGAACGCGCCGCGGTATTCGCTGATGTACCGCAGCCACTCCCCCGGTGCGCGCAGGAACCGGGTGGGCGGCATGAGCACCGTGCTGCCGCCGGAGTACACCGGGCACAGCAGCCCGGTGATCAGGCCCATGTCATGGTAGAGCGGCGCCCAGCTGACCGTCGTGTCCGCCTGCGTCCAGCCCAGCGCGCCGACGAACTGCTCGCAGTTGGCGGCCAGGTTGGCGTGCGAGATCATGACGCCCTTGGGCGTACCCGTCGAGCCCGAGGTGCACTGGATCAGCGCCAGGTCGTCGGTGTCCGGCAGCCGCAGCGGGTGCATCGGCGCGTCGCTCGCGCCGGCCCGTGCGTAGAGCACGTCGCCGTCGACCAGGTTGGTGTCGGCCAGGTTCGGGAACGCCTCGATGACCGCTGTCGTGGTGACGATCGCGGCCGGCCGCAGATATTCCACCAGGTCTTTCAGCTGGCCTTCGAATCCCGCGGCGCCGCCGAAGCGGATCGGTACGGCGATCGCCGTCGGCATCGCTCCGAGCAGCTGGGCGCCGAAGAAGGCGGTCATGAACTGCGGGCCGGTCGGCAGGCAGAGCACCACCCGGTCACCGTGGCCGACGCCGTACTCCGCGAGGGCCGCCGCGCTCCGCGCGGCGCTCTCGACGAGAGCGTCGTAGCGCAGCGGGACCTTCTTGCCCGGTTCTTGGATCAGCGTCACCACTGATCCGTCGGAACCGCGTTCCGCCTGTGCCAGTAAGGCGTGCAGAATGCTCGGGAAACGCGGACGAAGTTCGGTCATCCTATGTGCTCCTCGATAGTGCTGCCGAACTGATCGACGATCCACGGTTGTACCGAGATGTCGTCGGAGACGATGCGGGCGGGGTGGAGCCCGTGTCGGGCGGCGAGGTCCCTGGCTGCCAGTACGCCCGCCGAGGACAGACCGCCGTAGGACGGGCTCGGCGTCTCGGGCTCGAAGCCGAGCCCGATCGTTTCTGCCATGCAGGAGTAGAGGATCCCCGGCGGCAGGGTGATCCCCGGGAAGTGGGGAGTCTGCATACCGGGAAGCTGGATGCGGCCGCCGGACACCAGGGTGACGTTCGACAGGCCGGTCACGGCCGGGTGCACGTCGCCGGGGACCGCGAGGTCGCAGACGAGGATCTTCCGGTCGCCGGCGAGGTGGTGGGGAAGGATCACCGGGTCGGCCGAGTTGGTGGCGCTGACCACGATCGGGCAGTCCCGCAGCGCGTCGAGGTCCTCGGCGATCGAGACGTCCACGACGCTGGAGAGCCGCTTGGCGACCGTCGCCAGCCGCCGGGCCGAGCCGGGCCGGCCGACCAGCACCATCGAGTCGCAGTGCGGGGCGATGAGTTCGGCCATCACGGCGCCGATGTTGCCGATACCGCCGACGAGTCCGACCCGGCGCTCACCGGGGCCGGCCGCGGCCAGCTCCAGGCGCAGCAGGTCGTAGGCGCAGGCGGCGGTCAGCGAATTGCCCGACGTGACCCTGATGCTGCTCTCGACGACGTCGCGTGCGGCATTGGTGACGATCGAGGTGTGGCCGCCGAGGCCGATGACCTCGGCGCCGAGCGCGACACCCAGCTCCACCGCGTCGAGCACGGTCCGGCGCAGCCACGCCCCGTGCCCGGTGCGCAGCGCGGCGACGGCCTGGCCGGCGGTGAAGGGCGCCGCCACCATGATGACCTCGACCTCCCCCTTGCTCTCGGAGGTCACCCGGTGCCTGACGACCTCGAAGGGGTCGAGCTCGCCCCACATCCGGTCGAGCGCCGCCTCGCACTGGTCGTCGGACCATGCCGCCAGTTCGGGCGCCATGGACCACAGCTTGCCGGGGACGTCCAGGTTGGCGAGGAAGGCGACCCGCGTCACGTCGCCGCGGCTGCCGCTGTGCAGCACCGGCCAGTCGCGCCGCGGCAGCGGGACATGCTGCGGCGGCTGCCACGCACCGGCCGGCGGTACGGTCAGGTGGTCGAGCAGCGTGGTGTAGTCGCCCCGCGAGAGCAGTCCCGCGACGTCGTCGAAGCCGGCGGCGATCCGGTCCACGTCGGCCGGCTCCAGCAGCGCCGACGGCTGGACCCGGACGGTCGTGGGGGCGGACAAGGTGGGGATGACCCTGATCGCGTGGGTGTGCAGCAGCCGGCCCGCGATCAGGTAGCCGAGCGACTCGGTGTCGAACACCTCGCGCAGCAGGCCCGATTCGGGCTGCGGCAGATGGAATTCGATACCCAGCAGAAGTCCGCGGCCGCGGACCTCGATGATGGCGTCCGGCCAGCGCTGGGCGACCTCCGTCAGCCGCTCGCGCAGCAGCACGCCCGTCTCGATGATCCGGTCGCGGTAGGTGAACGACAGGTCGACCGCCGCCGTGGCGATCCGCGACGAGAAGTCGTCGTCGGCGAAGGTGGAGGTGTGGTGGCGGCCGAACTCCGGCACGTACCGCTTCTCGTCCACCAGCAGCGCCGAGATCTTGGCCAGGCCGCCGCCGAGGGACTTCGAGAACAGGTAGTAGTCGGCGGCGACACCGGAGCCCTCGGAGGCGAGGAAGGTGCCGGTACGCCCCATGCCGCACTGGATCTCGTCGAAGACCAGCGCCGCTTCGTGCCGGTCGGCCAGCTCGCGCAGGGCGGCGAGGGTCTCGGCCGGCACCTCGTGCACGCCGGACTCGCCCTGGATGGGCTCGACGAAGCAGGCGGCCACCGGGGACAGGTGGCGCACCTGCGAGTGCGCCACCCCGGCGGCGTCGACGGTCACCGAGTACACCGGGACGCGGTCGGAGTCGAAGGCGGTCACCACGTGCTGCGGCGACCAGTCGCTCAGCCGCCGGTGCCGCGGTCCCGGCACATGCAGATCGGCCGGCACATTGCCGCCATGGGTCAGCGTGCCGGCGCCGGCAGTCTTGCCGTGGAAGGCGTTCCGCAACGAGACGAAGACCGGATCCGCCGTGCGCAGGTCGGCGATCCGGTCGAGGGCCTCGCTCAGCACCTCCGAGCTGGAGCGGCCCTGCGCGGGACCGCTCGCGCAGACGAGGTCCGCGACACCGTCGCGGTGCGCGCGCCGCAGCGCGACCTCGAACTGCTCCTGGAGCGCGCCGAGCCGCCGGCGGTGCTCGACCGTCGCGTGCTTCACCGCGGCTTCCACCGCCTCCGCACCGGTGCTGCCGAGGGTGACCACGTAGCTCGAACCCGTGGTGCCCCCGACGATCTCCGACAGCCGCTGCGCCAGCTCGGCCGCGCCCGGGCGGATACTGGCCTGGGCGTTGAACGGGATCCGCTCCTCGAAGCACTGCCGGGCCACGTCGAGCAGCGCCGGGTGGTTGTGCCCGAACAGCGAGGAACCCGCGCCGCCGACCAGGTCGAGGACCTGGTCGGTTGCCTGGTCCGCGCCGGCCGGCAGCTTCCGGGTCAGGTGGTCGCCCTGGCCGCCCTGGTAGATCACGTCCAGATGCAGCGCGCGGAAGAGTCTGGCGAACTCCGGCCGGGCGTATCGCGCGAAACCAGATTCAGCGTTCATGCGTCGCTAGCCTCCTTGCCCGACCGCACGGCCAGGGACGCGGTGACCTGGTCAACGGCGTCCCGCAGTGTCTGCATCGCAGCCGCCTGCTCATCCGAAATGTGCACATCGAACTCGGCTTCCATCTCGACCACCAGATCGATGGACCGAATGGAATCGAGGCCGTAGTCCACCAGCGGGACGTCGGGATTGATTTCAGGTACCTGCAATTGGCGACGGAACAGTTCATCGACGACGTCGAGAATATCGCGGTTCATTGCGTTCTTTCCCCCAATCGCTGCACTATTCCTTCGGCCGATACGGGCGCAGAAGGACAAGACGAATCGTAAAATTCAAGGTCGTATCGCCACGGCGAACGAGAGGTCTTCCTGTGAGCGGATCCACACCGATACCGGTTCGCCGCGGTACGACGCGGTCAGCGCGCCGTCGGACCGGGTGAGTTCGATCCGCCAGAACAGAAAATCGCCCAGCGTGCCGGTGCCGTTCATGGCCTTGAAAGCTGCTTCCTTGGCCGCGAACAGCTCACGCGGGGTGTACTCCCCGGCCGGCGGGAGCAGCGTGTGCCGCTCCCGCTCGCTGAGGACGAATTCGGTCATGCGAGGGCTGATGGCCGCGTCCTCGATGTCGACGCCGACCGCGTCCGCACCGGGAACGACCACCGCGACCGCCAGGCGGTCGGTGTGCGAGATCGAGCCGGCGAACCCGCGCGGGAAGCGCGGGCGGCCGTCGGGATCACGGGGCACGGTCAGGTCCGCGGATCCCGCCGCGGCCAGGGCCGCGGCGGCCGCGCCGCGCCCCGCCGCGAACTGCTGAGCCGGTCCGTGGGGCCAGGGCACCGGATGGAACTCGAGCGAGGTCGCCGGTGTGACGCCCGCGGGAATCTCCAGCTCAACAGTCACCGTGTGTCCTTCAGTTGCGCAGCGCTACGACGTGACCCGCCAGCGAATCGATCGAGCGCAGCACCTCCGGCTGGACGTCGTCGTCCCACTCGAACCCGAAGGCGTCCTCCATCGCCACCAGCAGACTGACCAGTGCGGTGGAGGGCACCCCCGCCTCGCGCAGCGACACGGTGTCCGACACCCTGTTCACAAAAGTGCCGTCGCGGAACAGGTCGACCAGCAGTTCACGAATGCGCTGCCGGACTTCGACCTCCGTGTCAGACATGCGATTCCGCTTCTTCGATGAACTTGCGCACGATCACCTGGAAGCCCTCGGGGTCGTCGAGGAACGGCACGTGGCCGGCCTTCGGCATGATCTCCAGGCGGCCCTTCGGGAACAGCGCGGCCAGCTCCTTGCCGGCCGTCGGGCTCAGCAGGATGTCGTCGTCGCCGAGCGCGATCACCGTCGGCGCCTGGATACGGGTCAGCAGCTCGGGGCTGGGGTCGCCCTGCTGGGCGAGGGTCAGACCGTTGGTCAGCTCCTCGGGGGTGGACATCGCCAGGAAGCTCTCCCGCAGCCCGAGGAAGCCGGGCGTGCCCGACTCCTGGTTCATGTCGGTGCTGATCACCTCGGGGTACATGTGGCTGTACAGCGCGGTCATGCCGTGGGACTTCAGCGTCAGCAGCCAGGCCCGCTGCAGACCCCGGTGCCGCCGCATGCCCTGCGGGCCGACGACCGGTCCCGCCAGCACGAGGCCCCTGACCCGGTCGGGGTAGGCGAGCGCCACGTCCCGGGCGAGCTGGGTGGAGGCCGACGTGCCGATCAGGTATGCCGAGTCGATCTCCAGCGCGTCGAGCAGCGCGATCAGGTCCTCGGCGTGCTGCTCCCAGGTCGGCTCGGTGTCCCCGTGCGTGGAGGCGCCGTGGTTGGCCAGGTCGTAGCTGACGACGCGGTAGTTCTGGACGAGGTCCTCGGTGTACTCACGCCAGAACGGGGCGGTGAAGAAGAAGTTGTTCAGCGTGACAATGGCAGGGCCCTCGCCGGTGGACTCGTAGTAGAGCTCGACGCCCTCCCTGGTACGGATCCGCGGCGTGTCCCGGTACTCCAGGTCGTGGTGGTCCTGCGCTTCATCGACTGACATTGCTTTCCATCCTTTGCTTGTTCCGACGACTCAGGCGCCCGGAAGGACGTGCGCGTACGCGGCGACGACGTCGGCCGCCGAGATCTCACTGGAGATGGCACTGCAGGACTGGCCGCAGTACATCGCCATCTCCTCGATACGGCCGGTGGTCGCATCGGTGGGCACCGCGGAGCTGAAGCGCGGCACCAGGTAGGGCTTCCCCTCGACCACCGTCTTGCCGATGAACTTCTTGGCCTGCTCCGGGTCGCTCGTCACGGCCGTCGCCAGCACGCGGTGCCGGCGGCCCGGCCAGCCGATCTCGTAGACATCGGTGATCACGGTGTCGGCCTGGTCCGCGGCGGTCACCGCCGCCTTGAAGTAGGCATGCGCCCGCGACTCGTGGGCGACGACGAAGGCGGTGCCGAGCAGCACCCCGTCGGCTCCCGCGGCCAGCGCCCTGGCGGCCTCGTCGGGCGAGCCGATGCCGCCCGAGGCGACCAGGCAGGTGTCGGGCAGCTCGGCGCGCAGCGCGGCGACCAGTTCGTCGCGCTGCGAGGTGCCGAGCAGGTGGCCGCCGGCCTCGATGCCCTGGGCCACCACCACAGCGCCCCGCTCGGCCGCGTGCACACCGTCCTCGACGGTCCCGATCTGGACGACCAGCTGGCGGCCCGCGGCGACGATGCGCTTGAACACCGCGTCGTCCTCGGGCATGCCGAACAGCGACAGGTAGACGCGCTCCGGCGTCTCGTCGAGCACCTGGGTGATCTGGTGGTCGAGCTCGTCCGGGCCGACGACCTCGGGGATCAGGTTCACTCCGACGGGCCGGTCGGTGCCCGTGGCCAGCCGCTCCAGCATGGCCGACAGCGCGGCGTCGACCAGCTTGTAGCCGCCCGCGCAGCCCGCCGCGCCGGCGTTGGACACCGCGCACGCCAGGTCAGCGCCCGCGACACCGCCCATGCCCGACTGCAGGAGGCCGACGTCGATGCCGAGCATCGCTGCCAACGTGGAAGGCATCAGCTCAGGCTCTCGACCGCAGTCACCGCGGCGGCGGTGCTGCCGAACCGCTCGGTCAGGGTGTGCACCCACCGCTCCAGGCCGAAGGCGAGGCAGCTGGTGTGCGCGGACTCGCCGTTGACCTGGATGGCGCACCGCTCACCGAAGAAGTTCCGGTGGTAGTTGACGGAGCCGATCGCCAGGCCGTTGACGACGAACTCCTCCTTGACCGGGAACAGCCGCTGCATCTTCGCCTTGCCGCTGTTCTTGTCGAAGAACGGGTCGGTGGCGACCTCGAGCTTGAAGTCGAGCCCGAGTTCCGCGCACAGGGCCGTCACGGCGTCCTTGGCACGCAGCAGGTGGCTCTTCGCCACCTCTTCGGGGCCGATGCAGACGATCTCGCGCATGGAGAAGCCCAGCAGCCGCTGCAGGCCCTGGTAGTGGTCCTCGTTGCGGAAGCACGTGCCGACCGTGGTGCGCATGGCGCCCTCGGGGGGCAGTGTCGAGCCCGCCAGGTCGAGGTAGATCGAGTAGCACGCCGCCGAGGGCAGCGCGAAGGCGGTCTGCTCCATCACCTCGGCCGGCACCCGGTCGATCGGCCGGGGAGAGTCCGCCAGCAGGGCGCCGAGGCGCTCCGGGTCGAGCCGGGTGGCGGCCAGGCCCAGGTGCGGGAAGTTGTCGTAGTAGTCGAAGGTGTCGAGGTCCTTGCAGCGCATCAGGAACGGGAAGCGGAACTCCGGCGCGTCCCAGCCCTCGGCCAACCGCAGGAACACCGCCTCGATCGCCCGCAGCAACCGCAGCTGGCTGCCGTCCAGAACTCCCAGGCCGTTGTCGGTCGCTGTGGTCACTGTGCCGCTTCCTTGTTGAAGAATCGTGCTTCCAGCGCGTTGAGGGTGCGGAAGTCGTCCAGATCCAGGTCCTCCGGATCGATCGGCTCTCCGGTCAGCTCCTCCAGCAGGAAGATGAACTCGACAAAGGCCAGCGAGTTGATGGCCCGGCTGTCGATCAGGTCCAGATCGTCGGACACCTGGTCGAGCTTGGGGTTGCGGCCCAGGATGAACTCCCGGACGGCCTGCATCGGCTCGGTCGTCACTTGATCACTTCCCGGCCCACGCCGGACTTGGAAAGGAACTTCCGGGTCCGCTTCAGCACCTGGTCGTGCGCCTCGATGCGGGCGGGGTGCTCCAGCGCGCGCCGCCGCAGCGCCAGCGCGTCCGGGATGCCCGCGTCACGGTAGGCGGCCGGGTTGTAGAGGGTGCCGATGCTGTACTGGAGGTAGCTCTCCAGGTATTCGGCGACCACCGGCACCTCGTCGGGGTCGCGCTGGACGACCTGGGCGAGCAGGTTGGTGAAGACCATCCGGCCGAACGCGACGTGCCGGCTCTCGTCCTGGTGGTGCACCCGGTTGATCTCACGGGCGATGTGCGGCAGCGACTGGTCGGTCGCCATGTGCGCGTTGTAGTAGTCGACGATCTCCTCGAAGATCAGGATGCGCGCGAAGATGACCAGCTCGCGGGCCACCTTCGAGAGGTGCTCGACCGAGTCGGCCTTCAGGGTCGGCTGCGCCGGGTACAGCTTGCCGCCGTAGCGCAGGCAGAACTGCGCGAAGAACCACATGTGCTCGTTTTCCTCACCCACGAAGTGGTGCAGGAACTCCGAGACGTTCGCGTAGGTCCGCTCGTGGATGCGCATCACGACTTCGCTCAGCAGCTCACGGATACCGTGGATGTTGAGGCTGAAGAAGTTGATCGCCTCGTATTTGGTCAGGGCGATCTGCTGCTCGCGGGTCAGCTCGTCCCACATCGGCGTGCCTGCCAGCGTGGTGAGGCTCTCGCTCATCCACGGCATGTCGGGCTCGATGGTCGCCGGCCAGTCGAACATCGTGTACGGGTTGTAATAGCCGGATTCGGCCAGCTGCTCCAACCGGTCGAGTTCCAGCACGACCGGTTCAATCTCACGTACCGCCATTGTCACTTGCCCTTTCAAACGGAGTGGTTCGAAAATTCAGCGTCAACGCGCCGAGCGAATGTCCGCGCGCACATGGACCGGCAGCTGTGAACCACATTCGTGATACCCAAAGGACGCATTACCGGAAGCGGTGGACGGAATGACCTTGTTGTAGATCGACCCGAGGCACAGCTCCTGGAAATCCCCGGTGTTCGGCGACAGCCGTGCCGCCAGCTGCGCCTTGGCGATGTCGACGGTCTTGTACGTACCGTCGTCGTCCTGGACCTCCACGCACGCGTGCGGCAGGTCGAGGGCGCCGCCCAGCACTCCGCAGAACCAGCCGCGCTTCGCCTCGGCCTCGTAGCCGGCCGCGCGGAAGCGCTCGGCCAGCAGCAGGCTCGCCGCGATGCAGCTCGTCGCGCCCAGCTCGTGGACCAGTTCGTAATCGGCCTGCATGGCGACGGGGATCATCTGCCAGCGGTAGCCGGCGTCGAGGTACTCGCGGGTCAGCCGCCGCAGTTCGGAGGAGACCAGCGGAGTCCGCACGCCCGTCGTGGTGACCGTCGCCGCGTACTCGGCGGTTCCCGAACCGGGCTCCGGAGCCTCGCCGCCGACGATGCGTCCGCCGAACCGGACGACGTCGGGCGCCTCGAAACGCCACGGCGCGACACCGTCGCACTCGGTGCATTCCAGCTGGACCCGGAAGTCCCACGACTTCTCGCACAGCAGGTCGTCGACCGACCGGCCGGCGAACCGGAAGAGCATACGGAATGCGAGCTCCGGCTGCGTATTCGTCTTGTTCGAATACATGCCGAGGTTGTAAAGATCGCTGACGTCGAAATAGCGCACACCCGAGCGGTTCTCGAACGGCAGGCCCGCGTCGACAAGCCTGTCGATCTCCGCCGTTTCGCAGCGCAGCATTTCCCGCGCCACGGATTCCGACTGGATCTTACTAGAATACTCGGCGGGAATGAATTCTATCGAATTCGCTATTTTTTCCCAGGGGGTATTCAAGGTTACAGCTTGGTGTGGCACAGTCTATCCTTCCAGGCAAAATGACCGCGCCGACGACTCGGCACCCATCATCGCCACGACACCACGGTTTTGTTGCGGATGTCCACAGTGATCGATCCAGTTATTTGTGAACATTCCCGCTAGCTCACTGACCGAATCTGCGGAACGATCTCGACGGTACCAGTCGGAGATCGCCTCGCAACAGATTATTTTTGCATACGTACTCATGCGTTTCACATATAAGGTTTGGAGAAATCAATGTCCGCGCGGCGCGGATTGACATCTTTCGGCCCGCCGCCGGCAGTTCGCGGGCGTTGAAGAACGGCTGCCCCGCGGGACGGCACACGAACGCGGCCCCTGTTCGCGATCAAAGGCTTCGAGTGTCTTTGGTCACCAGAGGTCGCGTCCGGCATGCCGGTATTCGGATGCGGTGCCGCCGGACGCACCTGTGCCCGGGCCGTGTCGTGGAAACGACGGCCCGGGCACAGGTACGGAGGCGGCACGCCCGGTCAGTCCCGGGCGGTCGCCAGGTCCCGGTCCTCCTGCTGCGCGGGCACCGGAGCGCCGGTGCGGGGCAGGACGGTGAGGGCGATGAGGACGGCGGCGACCAGGACGATCGCGCCGATGGTCATGCCGAACGCGTACCCGTCGTTGAGGGCCGCGGGCGTGTCGATCTTGCCGGTGTGGTCGTGAGCGGCGGTGCCCAGGGCCGCGAGGCCGAGCGAGGCGCCGATCTGGCGTGCGCTGTTGAGCAGGCCTGAGGCACTGCCCGTCTCGTGGGCCGCGACGCCGGCGGTGGCGACGGAGACGGCCGGTGCGAGGCAGAGCCCGATGCCGATGCTGGTGACGATCGACGGGCCCAGCACATCGGCGGTGAAGGAGCCGTTGGCGCTCATCTGGCCGAACCACAGGAATCCGAGCCCGGTCAGCACTCCACCGGCGACCAGGATGACCCGGGGAGCCAGTTTGAAGCCGAGCTTGACGGCGATCACGGAGCCGACGACGACACCGAGGGCGAACGGCAGGAACTCGACGCCGGTCCTGGCCGCGCTGTTCCCCAGCACCCGCTGGAGGTAGAGGGACACGAAGTAGAAGGCCGAGGCCATGACACCGCCGAGCAGCAGCGTGTAGGCGTTGGCACCGGCGACCGAGCGGTTGGTGAACAGGCCGAGCCGGATCAGCGGGTCGCGGCGGGTGGTCTTCTCGACCCAGACGAAGGCGATCAGCAGGACCACGGCGATGGCCAGGGTCGACAGGGTGACCGTCGAGCCCCACGGGTGCTGGTCGGTGCGGACGACGCCGAACACCAGCAGGCCCATGCCCGCGGTGGCCAGGACCGCGCCGAGCACGTCCGGGCGGCCGCGGCGCGAGGCGGGCGGGTCGGCGGCGATACCGCGCCAGGCCAGGTACAGCGCGAAGGCGGCCATCGGGACGTTGACGAACATGACCCATTCCCAGCCGGCGTACTGGGTGAGCAGACCGCCGATGAGGACGCCGAGCGCGCCGCCCGCGGCGTTCACCGCGCTCCACACACCGAAAGCCTTCACGCGCTCCTTGCCTTCGGGGAAGGTCGAGACAAGGAGCGCGAGTGCGGCCGGGGCCAGTGCGGCGGCGCCGACGCCCTGGACGGCGCGCGCGGCCACCAGCTGGCCCGGTTCCTGCGAGAAGCCGCCGGCGAGGGAGGCGAGGCCGAAGATGGGCAGCCCGATCAGCAGGATCCGCTTGTGGCCGTACCGGTCGGCGATCTTGCCGCCCAGCAGGAGCAGCCCGCCGAAGGTCAGGGCGTAGGCGTGAATGACCCAGGTCAGACCCAGGTCGCTGAAGCCGAGGCCGGCGCCGATCTTCGGCAGTCCGACGTTCACGACCGACAGGTCCAGCGACACCATGAACTGCACGACAGCCACCGCGGCAAGGGTGAGCCCTGGCCTGGCAGTGCGGTCGATGACCGATTTTTCGCTTGCTGATTCCGTGTTCGTCACCGCAACCCAGTCCCTCTGCGTTCTTCTCCAGTAGAATTTTCGAACAGGTTCTGAAATTATCACCGGGACCGGCTCGCTGTCGAGCGCAGGGGCCGAAGGCATCAGGTTTCGCGGAAGGGCATGATGAGACGGTGTCCCAAACCAACGCACCGCACGGCCGTGTAGGCCGACCACCCGTGACCTCCCGTACCCAGATCCTGACCGGGGCCCGCCGGCTCATCGATCGGGACGGCTGGGAGAAGCTGACGATCCGCGGACTGGCCGGTGAGATCGGCATCGGGGCGACGACCCTGTACCACCACGTGCGGGACAAGGAAGACCTGCTGTTCCTGCTGATCCACGAGTACGCCGAGCAGATCCCGCACCCCGACCTGCCCAGCGAGCCGCGGGAGCGGATCATCGCGGCCGCGACCGCGATCCACGACGCGCTGGCGGCCTGGCCGTGGGCCGCCGAGGTCCTCACGACCGACGGCTTCATCGCGAGGCTGGGCGACTCGGCCCTGTGGCTGGTGGAAACCATCGTGGCCGGGGCCATCGACCACGGGTGCACGCCGGAACAGGCCGTCCACGTCTTCCGCAGCCTCTGGTACTACATGGTCGGCGAGATCCTGGTGCGCGCGCACTCCGCCCGCACCCGGGCCAACAACGAGCGGCCCGACTACATCGACGACTTCATCAGCAGCCTCGACTCGTCGCAGCTGCCGCGCCTGGCCGCGCTCGGCGACCAGTGGGCCTCGATGGCCTGGCGGGACACCTACCCCCAGGCGCTGCGGGCCTTCGTGGACGGGCTGCTCGCCCAGGCGCTGGCGAGCACCGGGCAGCCGCCGCAGGTCAGGGTGATGCCGGAGCCCCCGGCATCGCCCCCGGCGAGCGCGTCATGAAGACGTCGACCGGGTCGTGGGACCCCACGACGTGTCCGTGCCGCTCGTAGCGCCGGCGATCGGCGCTCCCCCGCTGCACGTCCGGGCGCACCGCGGCGTCCTGCGCGCCGGTCCGCTCCAGGACCGGGCGCGGGACCGCGAACCCCGGGCCGCGGCTGCGCGACCGCCCCGGCGCCGGCGGCCACCGCGTCCGGCCGTGTCCCGGCCCCGCCACTTCGGGGTCCACGGCCGGAATATCCCCGTCCGCATTCGCCCGGGCGAAACGGCGTCAACCCGGTGACGCTAGCACGGCCGCGGTTAAACCCTCCAGCGGCCGACAAGGAGAGGTGAGAATCACGCATTGGATTATTAAGAACTCATTCGATCGGAACGCGATACGTGTTCCGCAAGCCATTGCGTCGGCGGCACACGGATGGTACATCTAGATTCTGCGCCCGACGGGGCGGGCTATGTCGGCCGCAGGCATGGACAGTTGACGGAGGATGCCGGTGAGGTTACTGTGACCAATCGCTAAAATAGGGCCGCGCGCGTCAGGAGTTCCCCAACGGCACTGCCCTATTCAGCGGCACTCAGATCCAGTGAGAATCCCGGGCTATCCGCAGTGCGTCAATCCGGTTGCGTGCCCCCAGCTTTGCCACCATCGACGACAGGTAGTTGCGCACGGTGCCCTCCGAGAGGTGCAGCCGCGCTGCTATCTCGACCACCGTGTCGCCCCGGGAGACGTGTTCGAGCACCGAGAATTCCCGCATCGTCAACGGGCAGTCCCCGTTGACCAGCGCGGCGACCGTCAGTTCCGCGTCGAAGACCCGTTCACCCTGGTGCACACGGTGGATGGCCTCGAAGAACTGACGCGGCGGCACACTCCGCTCCACCATGCCGCCGATGCCGGCGGCGAAGGCCTGACGGACGACCGATCGGGTGAAGGCCGTGGCGAGCAGCATGCTCCGGCAGCCGGGCAGGCTCGCGACCTTCTCGGCATTCGCTATCGCGTCGCTGTCCGCGCCCTCGAAGCTGATGATCACCACGTCAGGTCTGTGCGATTCGGCGAACTCCAGTGCGTCAAGACTGCTGTCCGCTGATCCCACGACCCGGATCTCCTCGTTCCGCTCAAGCAGTGCAGTGAGCGCGAAGCGAGACAAATGCAGGTCGTCGGACACCAATACATCGATTCCCACTCGGTCCCCCAATGTAGTTTCTCGACCACCTATTGAGCCACGAGCAGGCAACTCGCGGCCGGTAATAGTTTCCATGCAACGAAATTTCCGCAGGTCGATCTCTAGTCCGCCCCGCACCACACACGAAGGCGGAGCGGCCCGAGGCAATATGGAGTCCGGTCGGTAAAACCGAAAAAGCCCGCCGGTCGGACCGGCGAGCCGTCGCAAAAGAACGACGCTAGCACGCGGCTCCGTCCGCCGCGCACCAAGAAGACGTAAAGCTTCTCGGGAGCGGCCCCGAGCCGCGAAGTAGCCCTTTCTGTCATAGACAGAAAGGGTTCGGCGGGTGCGGCGCCATTCTTGTGCCTGTCCAGTGCGAACATGTACGTCCCCTAGGGCTTACCGAAGGACCCATTTGGTTGCGCGCGAAGGTCGTCCGGCGCAGCCGTCGTCATTCTGGGACAGCCCGGCTGGGCGAAGTATGTATGCCGTCTGTATGGACAGCCGCGCTCGTCCAGACCAGCACCGGCGCCCCCTCACGCGGGCCACGCACAGGTCCCGATGGCTACGCAAGGTGACTCCTCTCCGACAGCGCGTGATGTCTCCGCCGTCGGGCGTCACCGGCATCCAGGATCTCCCCAGTCGCCGCGTGTGAAACTGTCGTCTGCTCTGTTCCCGCCCGGGTCCGATCAGTACGGCGAATTGGGAGGCACTGCGATATGCGCGTCGCCGCGTATGCTGCCCGACGCACCGCAGCGGCGCCGCCCGCCGGCCGGCCGGCCCTGGCCGCCCGCGCGCACCGCCAGGCCCGCGCCGCGCCGCGGCGCCGTCCGGCGGGACCGGATGCACCCTCCCCGGTGTTCATGAGATCGCCACTCGCCGTCGGCTCCGAATTCACGCTAGGAATCGGCCGACGGCAAGTCCGTGGCATCGCCGTCCACCCGGGAAGGCAACCGGAAAGAATATGACAGTGTCCAGCTGCGGGCGGGGTAAGAAGTCGGCCGTGGTGTTGGCCGCCCGGGGGCTTCTCATGACGTGCAGGATTAACCGTAAGTCATGAGAAACTCATATGTGAATGATCGGGACGGAAGCAGTAGCGTGGACTATATTCCGGTGAAACGCTCATTGAAGGGGTGGGCGGACTCGTTGGGCGGGACTGTTGTGCAAACAGTCAGGTGATGGTGGCGGTCGGCGAAGCCCCGCAGCGTCGCGCGTCGTGCTCGCGATCTGACGGGCCGGATCGCTGAGCGTTCTCGTGCCGGGTGACCACGGATCAGGCGATCCCGACGCGATGCCGATATAACCGGATCGGTCCGAAATTTCAGTGTCCGAAAGCTTTCCGCGCCGCGGGCATCGAAATCGGACAGGCATCAAACTCGGAGGAAGTAGAAAATGAGTACCCCTGTCTACATTACGTCGGCTGCGGCCTGGATTCCGCCGGCCGAATCGGGCAAGGAAGCGGTGGCCGACGGCAGGTACACCGAGGACGATTTTAAGGTCAATAACATCGTCTGTCTGCCGGCCGCCACGGATGAGATCTCGGTGCCCGACATGGGGGTCATCGCCGCGCGCCGGGCCCTGGAGCGGGCCGCGGACGTGGTCGACGGCCACGTCGACCTGATGGTGCACGCGTCGCTCTACCACCAGGGCCGCGACTGGGGCTGGACCTCCGGGTCCTACATACAGCGCGAGCTGGGAATCACCAATGCCTTCTCGGTGAACCTGGACGGCCTGTCCAACGGCGGCATGGCGGCGCTCGACTTCGCCGTGGGCCAGCTCGAGGCCGGCCGCGGCACCAGCGCCATGGTGTCCACCGCGGACCGCTTCAGCGCGCCCGGCATCAACCGCTGGCGCGGTGCGTACGGCATCGTCGGCGGTGACGGCTCCACCGCGATGGTGCTGTCCAAGACCGGCGGCTTCGCCCGTATCCTCGCCGTCCAGTCGGTCACCGATGCCGTCATCGAACCGCTGTGGCGCGGTTCCGAGCCCTTCACCAGCTCCTTCGGCGAGGTCACCCACGACCTGCGCAGCCCGAAGAAGTCGTATCTGGAAGTGGTCGGCAAGGAGTTCGTGCTCAAGCACTGCGAGGACGCGCTGGTGGCCCTCGTCGGCTCGGTGCTCGACAAGACCGGGCACAAGCTCGACGACTTCGCCAAGATCCTGATGCCCAACATGGGCCACGGCCTGATGCAGGTCCAGTTCCTCCAGCCGCTGGGCATCACCTCCGACCGCACCCTGATGGACTGGGGCCGCTTCACCGGGCACCTGGGCGCCGGCGACCTGATCGCGGGCGTGACCCGAGTGGTGGAGAAGAAGCAGCTCAAGCAGGGCGACCAGGTGCTTCTGGTCAGTGCCGGCGGCGGTTACTCGCTGACCGTCGCGGCGATCGAGATCGAGACCGTTCCGGACTGGCCGGAGGTCACCACGGACTTCGCCCTGCCCGCCGACGTCACGGAATGAGACTGCCGATGAGCGTGCATGCGGGTTCCGTCGCGATCCTCGGTACCGGATCGTGTGTACCGGATCGTGTGGTGTCCAACGACGAGGTCGGTGCGCCGGCCGGTGTCGACGACGCGTGGATCCAGCGCAAGACGGCCATCCGTGAGCGCCGCTGGGCCGAACCGGGCCAGGCCACCTCAGATCTGGCCACCGGTGCGGCGCGGCAGGCGCTGGAGGCCGCCGGGATCACGGCGGACCAGGTGTCCTACATCGTCGTCGCCACCTCGACGCCGGATCAGCAGCAGCCGGCCACGGCCGCCTTCGTACACAAGAACCTGGGCGGGACCGGCAACGGGGTCGCGGCGTTCGACGTGAACGCCGTGTGCGCCGGGTTCGTGTACGCCCTGGACGTGGTGAACGCGCTGGTCGCCAAGTCCGGCGGCTACGGGCTGGCCATCGGTGCCGATGTGTACTCGCGCATCCTCAACCCGGCCGACCGCAGGACCACCGTGCTGTTCGGCGACGGCGCCGGCGCCGCGGTCGTCGGTCCCGCCGAATCCGGCCGCGGCATCCAGCGGTCGTCGTTCCACTTCTACAGCGAGATGACCGACCTCATCCACGTCGAGGCGGGCGGCAGCAGGAAGCCCTACGACCCGGCCACGCACGAGGCCGGCCTGCACTACTTCGCCATGGACGGCAGGACCGCCAGGGAATTCGCCAACGCCACCGTGCCGGGCCTGGTGAAGCAGTTCCTGCACGACAGCGCGGTGCTGCCGGCCGACATCGACCACGTGGTCCCGCACCAGCCCAACGGCGTCATGCTCGACGAGCTGGTGGCGCGGCTGGACCTGCCGAAGGCGACGCTGCACCGCACGGTGGACAGGTTCGCCAACACCGGTTCCGCGTCGATCCCGCTGACCCTGGACCGCGCCGCGCGCTCCGGCGCTCTGCGCAAGGGCGACCAGGTCCTCTTCCTCGGCATGGGCGGCGGGGTCTCGATCGGCCTCACGCTGGTCGAGTGGTGAGGTCGCAGCGGGACAGCCGATTGCCGCTGTCCACGGCGCCGGGGCACCCGGCGCCGCCGGACGGCACCTGATCACGTCGCCGGCCGCTGCCGACCGGATCGAGCTCCCCGGGTGCGCCGCACGCGGGGACGGCCGGTCGCGGCGGCGGGCCGACCGCACAAGACCGCCGCGGGCTCATGGCGGCCGGCGCACCGGGACCGGTTGCCGACCCGTCGACGATGGCGACGGCGGTCGGAGGCCCGCCGGTCCTGCCAGACGGGGCCGGCGCGCTCGGTCCCGCTGTATCCGTATGCCCCGCACCACCGGCGGTGCGGACCCGAACCGCTGAATCCTGCGCCGGTGTGACCCGAGGAGACTCTCGTGCCGATGGACCGTTTTATTCGCGCCCTGATCCAGTGGCAGGCTGTCGATCGACCGGCCCCGGCGCGCACGCTGACCCTGGAGCAGGTACGCCGCCGGTACGCCGACAGCGCGACCCGCTCGCGCGGCGGTGCCGAGCCGGTACCGGTCGCCTCGGTGACGGACCAGTTACTCGACGGCCTGGACGGCGGCAAGTTCACGGTCCGCACGTACCTGCCACTCGCCGACCGGGGCCGGCTGGTGACGTTCCTGCACGGCGGCGGCTGGACGGTCGGCGACATCGACACCCACGACTCGGTGTGCCGCCGGATCGCCACCGCACTCGGCGCGGTCGTCGTCTCCGTCGACTACCGGCGCGCGCCCGAACACCCGCATCCCGGCCCGCTCCAGGACGGCATCGTCGCCGCCGAATGGGCCGCGGCGACCTTCACCGGGCGCGAGCACGTCATCGCCGGCGACAGCGCGGGCGGCGGTCTGTCGGTGGGGATCTCGATGCACGAGCGCGACAACGGCGGCATCACCTTCGCCGCCCAGCTGCTGGTCTACCCGCCGGCCGACCCCGCCATGAGGTCGGAGTCCATCCGCACGTACGCCACGGGCTACCTGGGCGACGTCGACGATCTGCGCTGGTACTACGAGCAGTACCTGACCGAGCCCGAGCACCACACCGATCCGGCGATCGACCTGCTCAACGCCGACCTCCGCGAGCTGGCCCCGACGGTGGTCTGCACCGCCGAGTTCGACCCGCTGCACGACGAGGGTGTCGAGCTGGCGGACCGGCTCGCCGCCGCCGGTGTGACGGTGCGGCATATACCGGCGCTCGGCCTGACACACGGCTTTCTCCTCATGGCCGACATCGTCCCCTCGGCCGCGACGGCGACGAGCGATGTGCTGGCGGCAGTGGAAGAGATGCTGACCTCGGTGCCGGTGGCCAGATAGGCGCAACACCACAGGTCCACGAAATTCTCAGTTCGGACACTGTCGCCCACATTCCGAGAATGTAAGGAATTTCAAAGTGAAGGAACTGTACGGCCTCGGCGAGATGCCCCCCACCGGCGTAGTGCCGCGAAAGATGCACGCGTCGGTCATCAGACGTGAGAGGTTCGGCCCGCCCGACCAGGCTTTCCAGTCCGAGGTCGTCGATGTTCCCGCGGTCGGGCGGGGGCAGGTGCTCCTGTACGTGATGGCCGCCGGAATCAACTACAACAACGTGTGGGCGTCGCTGGGCAAGCCGGTCGATGTCATCGGCGCCCGGCAGCGCAAGGGCGAGGTCGAGGACTTCCACATCGGCGGGTCCGAGTGCTCGGGAATCGTCTGGGCCGTCGGCGACGGTGTGCGCAATGTCAAGATCGGCGACCATGTCGTCGTCTCGGGCGGTGTGTGGGACGAGACCTCGCAGGACATCAGGCTGGGGGCCGATCCCATGGCCTCGGCCTCGAACCTGGCCTGGGGGTACGAGACGAACTTCGGCTCCTTCGCCCAGTTCGCGCTGGTGGGCGACTTCCAGTGCGTGCCGAAGCCGGAGCGGCTCACCTGGGCAGAGGCGGCGGCGTACGTCCTGTCGGGCGCGACCGCGTACCGGCAGCTGACCGGGTGGCAGCCCAATGTGGTCCGGCCCGGTGACCCGGTCCTGATCTGGGGCGGCTCCGGCGGCCTGGGCTCCATGGCGATCCAGATCACCAGGGCGCTGGGCGGTGCCCCGATCGCCGTCGTGTCGAGCGCCGACCGGGCCGACTACTGCCTGAAGCTGGGCGCCCAGGGCGTGATCGACCGCAGCGCCTACCACCACTGGGGCCGGCTTCCCGACATCTCCGACCAGAACGCGTTCGGCGGCTGGATGAAGGAGGTCCGGCGTTTCGGGACCGAGTTCTGGGAGAAGCTCGGCGAGCGCCGGGCCCCCAGGATCGTCTTCGAGCACGTCGGCCAGAACACCATTCCCACCTCGATCTACCTGTGCGACAGCTCCGGCATGGTCGTCCTGTGCGGGGGCACGACCGGATACCACGGCGACGTCGACCTGAGGTTCCTGTGGATGCGGCAGAAGAGGCTGCAGGGCTCGCACGGCTTCAACCTGCGGCAGTGCCATGAACTCACCCAGCTGGTCGCGAGGGGGGACGTCGATCCCTGCCTCAGCTACGAGGGCGACTTCGCGGAGATAGGGAAGCTGCACCAGCTGATGTACGAGAACCAGCATCCCTCGGGAAACATGGCCGTGAGAATCAACGCTCTCGCCGACGACGAGTAACCGCGCCGGTCACTTCGTCAGGGAGAGTCTCCCGTCCTGACCCGGGTGGGCCTGACCGATCGTCACCGGCCCCCGACCATGCCCGGACCGCATTCTGCGCGGATTCTCGACGTCGCACTTCTGCCTACCGGCACGTACCTGCGAAGAGATGGGGAGCAGAATTTCCATGAGCAATCCCGTCGACGTGAAGATTTCCGAGGCTTCCGACACGCAGAACGAGCTAGAGGACGGCGAACGGCGCCTGGCTGGCGGCTGTCCCGTCCCGGACGGGCAGCACGCCGCCTAGGCCCGCCGCCAACCACCCGCCTCTGTGCACGACGACCGGCCAACAAGGAGATCTGACCGTGAGCACCACCGGACCGCATCCGACCGTGGGCGTGCGCACCCTTCCCGACGCCCTGCGGCTGCGCAGCGAGAAGCAGCCCGACGAAACCGCCTATGTCTTCCTGCGCAACGGCGAGGAACCGCACGAGGCGCTCACCTACCGTGAACTCTACAGCGACGTCGGCCTGCGGGCCGCCGCGTTCGCGGCCGCGGACCTGTCCGGCCGCAACGCCGTGCTGCTGTACCCCTCGGGCCTGGAGTTCATACGGACCCTGCTGGGGTGCATGTACGGACGCGTGGCCTGCGCCCCGGTGCAGGTGCCCCGGCGCCGTGAGGAGGTCCAGCGGCTGCGCCGGATCGCCGACGACTCCGGCACCACGACCGTCCTGAGCACCGCCGAGGTCGTCCACGACCTCCAGGAGCGCTTCGGCGACATGCCCGAACTGGACGGGCTCACCTTCCTGGCCACCGACACCCTCGCGTACAGCCCCGACGCGCCCGTGCCGGCTCCCCCGGGTCCCGACGACACCGCGCTGCTCCAGTACACCTCGGGCTCCACAGGCGATCCCAAGGGAGTGGTGGTCAGCCACGCCAACTTCCTGGCCAACGTGGTCGAGACCGACGAGCTGTGGCCGTGCGAGCCGGACGGCACCGTTGTGAACTGGCTGCCGCTCTTCCACGACATGGGCATGCTGTTCGGCATCGTGCTGCCGCTGTGGGCGGGCATCCCCTCGTACCTGATGGCCCCCGACGCCTTCATCCGCCGCCCGGCCCGCTGGCTGGAGGCCATCGCCCGCTTCGGCGGCACGCACGCGGCGGCGCCCAGCTTCGCCTACGAGCTGTGCGCACGGGCCGCCGCCGACGGCAAGACCGGCGACGTGGGCGACCTGTCCCGCTGGCGGGTGGCCGCCAACGGCGCCGAGCCGGTGCGCTGGGCGACCGTGCGGTCGTTCACCGAGGCGTTCGCGCCGTACGGCTTCGACCCGCGCGCCATGTGCCCCGGCTTCGGGCTGGCGGAGAACACCCTCAAGGCCACCGGCACCCGCCAGGACCGGGAGCCGGTCGTCCAGTGGCTGTCCGCCGAGGCCCTGCGGGAGGGCAACGCGCAGCCCGTCGGCGAGGTTGCCGAGGGCGCCGTGCCCCTGGTCAGCAGCGGCGGTACGGTCGGCCGTACCCGGGTGCGGATCGTGGACCCCGCGGAGCGGGAGGTCCTCCCCGAGGACCGGGTCGGCGAGATCTGGATCAACGGCCCCTGCGTGGCGGGCGGTTACCTGGGGCGCCCGGTGGTGAGCGAGGAGACCTTCCGGGCGCGGGTCGCGGGTGCGGACGATTCGGGCGAGACCTATCTGCGGACCGGCGACCTCGGCTTCCTGCACGAGGGCGAGCTGTACGTCACCGGACGGCTGAAGGACGTCATCATCCGCAAGGGCCGCAACCACTACCCGCAGGACCTCGAACTGTCCGCCGAGCGGGCCGTACCCGGTCTGCACCCGAACTGCGCGGTTGCCTTCTCCTCCGAGGACGGCGAGCGCGAGCAGCTCGTGGTGGTCGTCGAGGCGGACGGGCGGCTGCTGAAGTCGCTGGGCGCCGAAACCCTGCGGCTGCGGGTCTACGACGCCGTACGCGACATGCACCGGATCACTCCGGACGTCGTCCTGGTCGTGCGGCGCGGGGCGCTGCCGAAGACCTCAAGCGGCAAGGTGCAGCGCCGGGCGTGCAAGCAGCGCTACGAGAACGGCGAGCTGACCGCCGTGACCGCGTCCGCCGCCGCCACGGTCGGGACGGAGGCGTAATGGGCCGGCTGCGCTCAGCCGAGCAGCGGCCCGGGGCCCGCATCCTGGGCGTCGGGGTGTACCGGCCGGCCCGGGTGGTGACCAACGACGAGATCTGCGCGCGTATCGACTCCAGCGACGAGTGGATCCGCCGCAGGTCGGGTATCGCCAGCCGGCGCTTCGCCGGCCCGGACGAGACCGTCATCACCATGGCGGCGGAGGCGGCCCGCAAGGCGATGGCCCAGTCGGGCACGGACCCCGACGAGGTCGACATGGTGCTGCTGGCCACCATGTCCTTCCTGGAGCAGGCACCGACCGCCGCGCCCCGGGTGGCCCATCTGCTGGGCGCCCGCTCCGCCGGCGCGCTGGACATCAGCGCCGCCTGCTCGGGCTTCTGCTACTCCCTGGGGCTCGCCGACTCGCTGGTCCGCTCCGGCGCCGCCCGTACCGTGGTGGTGGTCGGCTCGGAGAAGATGAGCGACATCATCGATCCCACCGACCGCGGCACCGCGTTCCTGTTCGGCGACGGCGCGGGGGCGGTGGTGGTCGGCCCGTCCGAGACGCCCGGCATCAGCCCGGTGGTGTGGGGCGCCGACGGCGAGCGGCACCACATGATCGCCCACGACCGCACCTGGCTGGACGCCCGGAACACGCAAGGTCCCTGGCCGACCCTGCGGATGACCGGCCCCGAGGTCTTCCGCTGGGCGACACGCTCGGTGCCGGAGATCTCCCGGCAGGCGCTGGCGGAAGCGGGGGTGGAGGTGGCCGACCTCGCCGCCTTCGTGCCCCACCAGGCCAACGCCCGCATCGTCGATGTCGCCGCCGGCTCCCTGGGGCTCGCCCCGCACACCGCCGTGGCCAAGGACATCGTCACCAGCGGCAACACCTCCGCCGCGTCGGTCCCGCTGGCCATCGACCACCTGCTGTCCCAGGGCGCGGCCTCCAGCGGCGGCCTCGCGCTGCTCGTCGGCTTCGGCGCGGGCCTGGCCCACGCCGCCCAGGTGGTGACCCTGCCATGACCCGGCCCGGGTACTGAGGCTGCGGCCCTCCAGGCGGCGCCGGCCGCCGACTGCCGCGCCTGCACCGCCAGGCACCCGCCGGACCCGACCGCCGCCCCGGTGCGCGGGCCTCATCCGCACAGCGTGAGGTCCGCGCACCGGGGCGGCGCCCGCCGGCTGCCGTGAAGGGCCGTCGGACCGCCGGCGCCGCGGCGCCGGATCCCGCCGCACCGCCCTCAGTCCCCACCCGGTCCGCCGCACCGTGCGAACGGCAGGCTCACAGCGAAGGCGAGATGCCATGCCCAGCGCGTTCGTGGTGCTGCTCGGTCCCGACGGCGCGGGCAAGTCGTCCGTCATGGCCGAGATCGCCCGCAGCAGGCCGGACTGGCGGTGCGTCTCCACCGACGGCGCCCTGCTCGGACCGGAGTACCGGCTGATCGCCCAGTTGCGGCACAACGTCGTGGACGACGTGCTCCCCGCGCTCGGCCGCGACTACTCCCACGACTTCCTGGCCGGACTGCTGCAGACCGCGGTGATCCATCTGCGCGACCAGATCGCCGCCGCGGACGGCGGCGCCGGCCCGGGCGACGGCCGTCCCGTCGTCATGGACTCGTACTACTACAAGATCCTCGCCAAGTGCCGTCTCGCCGGGGTGTCCGATCCGATGGTCGCCTGGTGGCGCGGCTTCCCGCAGCCGGACCGGGTGCTCTATCTGGACGGCGACCCGCGGTCCTGCTGGAAGCGCAGCGGCCGGGGCGCGCGGCTCAACCCGCTCGAATACAGCGGTGCCCGGCCCACCTGGCCCGCCTTCGACGCCTATCAGCGGCGGCTGCGCGAGCTGATGCTCGAAGAGGTCGCCGCGCTGCCGGTGACCCGTATCGCCGTACGCGACGGCGTCAAGCGCACCGCGCGGGCCGTCATGGCGGCGCTGGATTCACAGGCCGCACCGGCCACCGATCAGGACCCGCAGGCCGCACCGGCCGGGCGGGACGCACCGTGCACACCGGAGGCGCTCGCGTCATGACCGATCTCACCACTGCCGTGGAGCGCACCTCGCTGCTCACCGCCGCCCTGCGGGCCGCCGAGTCCGCCAGGGACGACCGGCTGTACGACGACCCCTATGCCGCCCTGCTGGTCGGCGACGCCGGTCCCGCACTGTTCGGCGAGATACGCGCCGCCACCTTCCGCCGCGACGGGTCGCGCACCCTGCCCAGCACCCCCGACTACAACGCCATCCGCACCCGCTTCTTCGACGACCTGCTGACCACCGCCGCCCAGCAGCCGGGGCTGGCGCAGATCGTGCTGGCACCGGCCGGCATGGACTCGCGGGCCTACCGGCTGGACTTGCCCTCCCACCTCGGCTACTTCGAGATCGACCGCCCGGCGGTGCTGGACTTCAAGGCCGCCCGGCTGGAGGGCGTGGCGCCGCGGACGCCCCGCAGGACCGTGCCGGTGGACCTGACGGATCCCGCGTGGGAGGACGCGCTGGCGGCGGCCGGCTACCGGCCGGAACTGCCGTCGCTGTGGCTGCTGGAGGGGCTGCTCTACTACCTGCCCGCGCCGGACGTCGACCGCGTCCTGGAGCGGGTGGCGGCGCTGTCCGCGCCCGGCAGCACGGTCGTCGCGGACCTCGTCAACACCGCCGCCCTGACGCACCCGGGTATGAGCGACATCCTGGAGGTCTTCGCGGGCTGGGGCTGTCCCTGGGTGTTCGGCAGTGACGAGCCCGAGGAGCTGTTCGCGCGGCACGGGTTCGCGGTGACGGCCACCCAGCCGGGCGAGCCCGGCGCCGACTTCGGCCGCTGGCTTGATCCGGTGCCCGGGCGCGCGGTCACGGGCGTGCCGCGGGTGTTCTTCGTGCACGGCACCCGTAAATGACGCCGGCCCGGGGCCGTGACGGCGTTGCCGACCCACCGGGGGACGGCCGAACCCGGGGCCGATGACCGTGACCGCGGCACCCTTACTTAGACTAGCCTTACCTAAATTCGTGAGGCTGGTTCCGGAGAGGGTGCACCGGTGGGAGCAGAGGGACCGCGGTCGCGGGACGTGCTGGCACAGGCGGTCGGAGGGCAGCGGCGGGACGTCGTCACCGGGGCCGTCCTGGCCGCCGGACACCAACTGGGCGAGGCGCTCGTTCCGGTACTGATCGGCGTCCTGGTCGACCAGGCCGTCGCCAGGAGCGACACCGGCGCGCTGGTGCGCTGGCTGGCCGTCCTGGCCGCCGTGTACGTGGGGCTGTCGCTGAGCTTCCGGTTCGGGGCCAGAGCCGGCGAGCGGGCCGCAGAACAGGCCGCGCACCAGCTGCGGGTGGAGGTCGTACGCCGGGTGCTCGACCCGCGCGGCGGCGCGGAGACCGGACGGCTGCCGGGCGCGCTGGTGAACATCGCCACCGAGGACGCCAAGCGGGTCGGCGCCGTCAACATGGCGCTGACGACGGGGATCTCCTCCGCGGTGGGGCTCGTGGTGAGCGCGGTGGCGCTGCTTCTCATCTCCGTGCCGCTCGGCCTGACGGTGCTGCTGGGCACACCCGTCCTGCTGTTCGCCGGGCATCTGCTGAGCAAGCCGCTGGAGCACCGCAGCGAGGCCGAGCAGGAGCAGGCCGCGCACGCCTCCGGCATAGCCGCCGACCTGGTGTCGGGGCTGCGGGTGCTCAAGGGCATCGGGGCGCAGGGCGCGGCCGTGGACCGCTACCGGCGCACCAGCCGCGCCTCGCTGGCCGCCACGCTCCGCGCCGCCCGCGCCGAGGCCTGGCAGGGCGGCGTCGTGCTGGCGCTGACCGGCGGCTTCATCGCGCTGGTGGCGCTGGTCGGCGGCCGGCTCGCGGCCGGGGGCGACATCACGCTGGGCCAGTTGGTGTCCGCCCTGGGCCTCGCGATGTTCCTGCTCGGGCCGTTCGAGGTGTTCGCCTGGGTGAACGCCGAATTCGCCCAGGCCCGCGCGTCGGCGTCGCGCATCGCGGCGGTGCTCGCCGCGCCCCGCGACGTCGTGGCGGGCGACGGCCGCCTGCCGGACGCCGTCCCCGGTACGGTACGGCTGCGGTCCGTCAGCCTGGGGACGCTGCGGGAGGTCGACCTGACGATGGCGCCGGGCGAGCTGCTCGGCGTGGTCAGCACGGAACCGGCCTCCTGCGAGGCCCTGTTGCGCGCCCTGGGGCGTACCGAGGACCCGGTCTCCGGCACGGTCGAACTCGACGGGGTGCCGCTGTCCGACCTCGATCCGGCGCACCTGCGCTCAGCCGTACTGGTCGCCTCGCACGACGCCGACCTGTTCGAGGGCACGCTCGGTGACAACATCGGCGGCGGGGAGTCCGCGGAAGGCGCGATGGCCGCCGCAGCCGCCGACGAGGTGGCCCGCGCGCTGCCGCTCGGCGCCGACACCCCGGTCGGCGACGGCGGGCGGTCGCTGTCCGGCGGCCAGCGCCAGCGCGTCGCGCTGGCCCGCGCGCTCAACGCCGACCGCCCCGTACTGGTCGTCCACGATCCGACCACCGCCGTCGACTCGGTCACCGAGGCCCGCATCGCGCGCGGCGTACGGGACTTCCGGCGCGGCCGCACGACGGTGCTGGTCACCAACAGCCCCGCGCTGCTGGCCGTCACGGACCGCGTGGTCTTCCTCGACTCCGGCCGGGTCAGCGCCGAGGGTACCCACACCGCCCTGCTGCGCGGCGACGCCGCCTACCGTGCGGCGGTGCTCGCATGACCAGGGAACTGCTGCCGACCGCGACCCCGGCCCGCACCCGGGCCGCGATGCTTGGACTGCTGCGACCGCACCGGGCGCTGGCCTGGGCCGGATTCGCCGTCATGGTGGTCGCGACGTCGGTGGGCCTGCTCACGCAGCCGCTGCTGGGCCACATCGTGGACCTGGTCACCGGCCGCCGGCCGGCCGGTACGCTCACCGCGCCCGTGGTGCTGCTGGCGCTGGTCGCCGCCGCGCAGGGCGTGACCACCGCGCTCGGCATGTCGCTCGTGTCGAAGCTGGGCGAGACCGTACTGGCCGAGCTGCGCGAGCGGTTCGTGGAGCGGGCGCTGCTGCTGCCGCTGGACCGGCTGGAGAAGGCCGGCTCGGGGGACCTGACCGCGCGGGTGACCCAGGACGTGTCGCGGGTGGCGGAGGCGGTGCGCCACGCGCTGCCGGAACTGGCCCGCTCGGGCCTGGCCATCCTGCTCACCCTGGGCGCGCTGGCGGTGCTCGACTGGCGGTTCCTGGTGGCCGTGCTGCTGGCGGTGCCCGTCCAGGCGCACACCGCCCGCTGGTACACCTCCCGGGCCACCCCGCTGTACGCCAAGGAGCGCATCGCCGCCGGCGCCCAGCAGCAGCAGCTGCTCGACAGCATCGGGGGCGCGGCCACCGTACGCGCGTACCGGCTGGAGGACCGGCACACCGGGCGGGTCACCGAGCGCTCGCGCGCGGCGGTCGACCTGACGCTGCGCGGGGTACGGCTGGTGCTGGGCTTCTACAGCCGGCTGCACGTGGGCGAATACCTCGGCCTCGCGGCGGTGCTCGTCGCCGGCTTCGTGCTGGTGCGCGACGACTCCGTGTCGATCGGCACGGCGACCGCCGCCGCGCTGTACTTCCACAGCCTCTTCGGGCCGATCAACACCGCGCTGGTGCTGCTCGACGACGCCCAGTCCGCCGCGGCCGGGCTGGCCCGCCTCGTCGGGGTCGTCGACGAACCGGCGCCGCGGGCACCTCAGGAGCCGGCGCCCGAGGAGACCGGGACCGTACCGGTGGTCACCCTCACCGGTGTCGGCCACGCCTACACACCGGGCCGGCCCGTCCTGCACGACGTGGACCTGGTCCTGCGCCCCAAGGAGCGGGTCGCCCTGGTCGGCGCGAGCGGGGCGGGCAAGACCACCCTGGCCAGACTCATCGCCGGCATCCACCGCCCGGCCTCGGGACGGATCGACATCGGGGGCGCCGAGCCGGTCGAGTCGGGCCGCACCGTCGCGCTGGTCACCCAGGAGGTGCACGTCTTCGCCGGACCGCTCACCGACAATCTGCGGCTGGCCAGGCCCGACGCCACCGACGGCGAGCTGCGCGAGGCGCTGGAGCGGGTCGGCGCGCTCGGCTGGGCCGAGGCCCTGCCCGACGGGCTTGAGACCGTCGTGGGCGACGGAGGCCACCGCCTGACCCCCGACCGCGCCCAGCAACTCGCGCTGGCCCGGCTCGTGCTGGCCGATCCGCCGGTCGCCGTACTCGACGAGGCCACCGCGGAGGCGGGCAGCGCCGGCGCCCAGGTGCTGGAGAAGGCCGCCGACCGGGCGCTGGACGGCCGTACGGCGCTGATCGTCGCCCACCGGCTCAGCCAGGCCGCGTCCGCCGACCGGGTCGTCGTCCTGGAGCACGGCAGGGTGGCCGAGAGCGGCACCCACGACGAACTGCGCGCCGCCGGAGGGCCGTACGCGGCGCTGTGGCGGGCCTGGTCGGAGAACCGCAGCACCGATGGGTGACCCGCCCGTGCGCGGTCCCGGGACACCCCGGGAGCGACCGAGCGAATCCGAACACCGAACAGAACCGCACACGAAGACAAGGATCATGTGATGTCCCGCGCTCAGATAGCCGCCCGGTTCGCCGGACTGCTGGCTTCCGTCATGCTGCTCGTGGGCGGGGCGGCTGCCTGCGGCTCGAACGAATCCGGCAGCGGCTCGGACCCGGACTCCGGCGCCGCCGCCGGTCCCTCCGCCACCGGGAAGGCCTCCCCCGACGCCTTCCCCGTCACCATCGCGCACAAGTACGGCAGCACCACGCTCAAGGCCGAGCCGAAGCGCATCGTCACCGTCGGCCTGACCGACCAGGACGCCGTCCTGGCCCTGGGCACGGTGCCGGTCGGGACGACCGAGTGGCTCGGCGGCTACAAGGGCGCCGTCGGCCCCTGGGCGCAGGACAAGCTGAACGGCGCCGCGGCGCCGACCGTCCTGAAGGACACCGGCACCGGCCCGCAGATGGAGAAGATCGCCGCGCTGCGGCCCGACCTCATCCTCGCCGTCTACTCGGGGCTGACCAAGGAGCAGTACCAGACGCTGTCGAAGTTCGCCCCGGTCGTGGCCCAGCCCAAGGAGTTCAACGACTACGGCGTCCCGTGGCAGCAGCAGACCGAGACCATCGGCAAGGCCCTCGGCAGGCCCGCGGAGGCGGCGAGCCTGGTCGACGGCGTCGAGGCCCGGTTCGCCGCGGCCAAGAAGGCGCACCCCGAATTCGCCGGCGCCACGGCGGTGATGGCCACCCCGTACGAGGGCACCTTCGTCTACGGCAGCCAGGACGTGCGCTCCCGGCTGCTGAGCGGTCTCGGCCTGACGCTCCCGAAGGACCTGGACAAGGTGATCGGCGACTCCTTCGGCGCCAACATCAGCAAGGAGCGCACCGACCTGCTCGACCAGGGCGTCGCGGTGTGGATCCTCCCGGACACCGCGGCGGCCGTCACCAAGCTGCACGGCGACAAGCTCTACGGCGACCTGAACGTCGTCAGGCAGGGCCGCGAGGTGTTCGTCAAGGAGAGCAGCGACTACGGCAACGCGGTGTCCCTGTCGACCGTGCTGAGCATCCCGTACGTCCTGGACCGCCTGGTGCCGCAGGTCGCCGCGGCGGTCGACGGCAATCCCGCCACGAAGGTGGAGCAGCCCGCTTCCTGACCGGTACGGCGCACACGCGTGAGGGGGACGGCCCGGCGGGCCGTCCCCCTCACGCGTGCCCGGCTGCCTACTCCAGCAGGCTCTTGGGGCGCAGGTCCGTCCAGTCGGCCTCGATGCGGTCCAGGCACTCCTGGCGGCCGGCCGGTCCGTGCACGACCGTCCAGCCGGCCGGGACGTCGACGAAGTCGGGCCACAGGCTGTGCTGGTTCTCGTCGTTGACCAGGACCTTGTAGACGCCGTCGGGATTCTCGAACGGGTTGCTCATGGTCAGTCTTCCTCTCGGATGTACGGGCGGATGGCCGGGCAGGCGGTCGGGGTTCGGGCGGTGGCCGCGCGGGTCAGGACGGCCGGGCGGGTCAGGACGGCCGCCGTTCGGCGCGGTCCACCAGCGCCCGCAGGGCCAGGAACCAGGTCCGCGCCAGGTCGCGGACCGCGTCCTCGGTGAGCAGCTCCGCGGCGAAGGCCCAGTGGGCGCCCAGCTCCGGGCCGCCGGGGCGGTCCTCGGTGAGCGCGTTGACGGTCAGGGCGTGCGACATCGGCATGCCGGGGTCGGCGTCGAGGTCGGCCGCGTCGCCCTCGTCGGCGTAGGACCAGTCCGCGGCCTCCGGGTGGTCGAAGCGGCCCATGTAGTTGAACTCGATCTGCGGTTCGCCGAGCCGGGCCAGCTCCGGTCCGGTCCCCGGGTTCAGGTGGCGCAGCAGGCCGTGGCCGACGCCTCCCGCGGGCAGCGCGGCCAGGTGCCGTCCGATCCGGGCGACCGCCGCGTCCAGGGCCGGGCCGCCGGCGAAGGCGTCGGCGAGGTCGATCGCGCCCGGGTCGAGGCGGACCGGGACGACGCTGGTGAACCAGCCGACCGTACGGGACAGGTCGGCGTCGCCCGCGATCCCCGCCTCCCGCCCGTGGCCCTCCAGGTCCACCAGCACGGCGTTGCCGGCCCCGGTCCCCGGCTCGGTTCCGGTTCCGGTTCCCGCTGCGGTTCCCGGCTCGGTCCGGGCCCCGGTCGTCCGGGGCCGCCAGTCGGCGACGGCCAGCGCGAAGGCGGTCAGCAGGACGTCGTTGACCGTCGCGCCGAAAGCGGCGGGCACCCGGCTCAGCAGCGGGGCCGTCACGTCGGCGGGCAGGGTCAGCGACAGGTAGCGGGTGGTCTCGACGGTGTCGCGGCGGGGGTCGAGCGGGCGGGCCAGCGGCAGCGCCGCGCCCTCGGCCAGGGCGGCGGTCCAGCGCGGCAGTTCGTCCTCGGTGACGGGCGCCGCCGCCCGCGCGCCGATCAGCTCCGACCAGCGGCGGAAGGACACCTCGACCGGGTCGAGCCGCGGGGTCGCGCCCGCCGCGGCCTGCTGCCACGCGGCGGCGAGGTCGGGCAGCAGGATCCGCCACGACACGCCGTCCACCACCAGGTGGTGGACGAGCAGCAGCAGGCGCCCCGGCCGCCCGGGGCCGGCGTCGAACCACACGGCCCGCACCATGGCGCCGCTGTCCGGGTCGAGCTGCGCCCGCGCCGCGGCGGCGCCCTCGGCGATGGCCGCCCGCAGCCCCGCGTCGTCCAGGCCGGTCGCCTCGGCCCGGGTCAGCCAGGCCGCCACGTCGGCCCCGGCCGGCGGCGGCACCCGCAGCGTCCACGTCTCGGCGCCGCCGGGCTCGGCGCGGTCGCGTTCGAGGCGGGCCCGCAGCATGTCGTGCCGTTCGGCGACGGCCCGCAGGACCGCCAGCAGCCCGGCCTCCCCCAGCGCCGCGGGCGTCCGCAGCAGGGCGGCCTGGTGGTAGCCGCCGATGGGACCGCCGCGTTCGCGCAGCGCGTGCATGATCGGGGTGGGCGCGACGGCGCCGGTGCCGTCGTCGTGGGTCCTGGCCGCGGTGCCGGGCCGTACCGGTACGGCCGCCGCCGCCAGCGAGGCGACGTCGCGGTGCTGGAAGATCTGCCGCGGGGTGACCCGCAGGCCCGCCGCGCGGAGCCGGCTGACCAGTTGCATCGCGACGATGCTGTCGCCGCCGAGGGCGAAGAAGTCGTCGTCGGCGCCGACGGCCCGCGGGGGCAGCCCTAGCGTGTCGGCGACGACCGCGCACAGGACCCGCTCGCTGTCCGTCCGCGGCGGCCGGCCGCCGCTCGCCGCCGTGAGGTCGGGGGCGGGCAGCGCCTTGCGGTCCAGCTTGCCGTTGGGCAGCAGCGGGAACCGGTCCAGGACGAGCACGGCGGCCGGCACCATGTACTCCGGCAGGCGGGCCGCCACGTGGGCGCGCAGGGCGGCAGGGTCTGCGGCGGCGCCCTCGGCAAGCACCGCGTAGCCGACCAGCCGGCGGCTCCTCGGACGGTCCTCGCGGGCGACGACCACCACCTGGGCAACCGCCTCGTGGGTCGCCAACGCCGCCTCGACGTCGCCGAGTTCGACCCGGTAGCCGCGGATCTTGACCTGGTCGTCGGAGCGGCCGGCGTAGTCCAGCAGGCCGTCCTCGGTCCAGCGGGCCAGGTCGCCGGTGCGGTACATCCGGCTCCCGGGCGGGCCGTACGGGTCGGCGGTGAAGCGCTCGGCCGTCAGGCCGGGGCGGCCGAGGTAGCCGCGGGCCAGGCCCGCGCCCGCGAGGTACAGCTCCCCGGTGACGCCGGGCGGGACCGGGCGCAGCCGCGCGTCCAGCACGTACGCCCGGGTGTTGTGCACGGGACGGCCGACGAGCGGGCCTTCACTGTCCCGGACCCGGCCGATCAGCGCGTCGACGGTGGCCTCGGTCGGGCCGTACAGGTTGAAGGCCTCGGTCGAGGGCAGCGCGGCCAGCCGGCTCCACAGGGCGTCGGGGACCGCCTCGCCGCCGACGCCGACGACCGCCAGCGGGCAGCGGCCGTCGCGGATCAGGCCCGCGTCGATCATCTGCGCCAGCAGGGAGGGGGTGACCTCGATGAAGTCCAGCCGCCGGTCGCGGACGAAGGCGGCGAGGAGATCGGCGTCGCGGCGTGTCTCGTCGTCCACGATGTGCAGGGCGTGGCCGTCGAGCAGCCACAGCTGCGGCTGCCAGGACGCGTCGAAGGAGAAGGACCAGGCGTGGCCGACCCGCAGGTGCCGTTCGCCGGTCAGCTCCTTGGCGCGGTCGTGCAGGTCGCGGCGGTGGCTGTGGAAGAGGTTGGCCACGCTGCGGTGGGTGACGACCACGCCCTTGGGCTTGCCCGTCGACCCCGAGGTGTAGATGACGTAGGCGGGGTGGTCGGGGGC
>NZ_JAJSYW010000030.1:0-42709 GCF_036815005.1 Streptomyces sp. IBSBF 2435
ACCCCGGGTGGGGGGAGGGGGGAGAAAAGGGCTACTGATGGGTAGCCGCGCAGCGCCCGGCGCCGTAACCTCACCGGCATGACGGATTCGCCAAAGCCCGCAGCCGCGACCGCCGCGACCGCCGCGACCGCCGCGACCGCGACCCCCGCAGCCGCCGCAGGCGCGACCGCACCGCCCGGCGGGAACCCGGTCGCCCAGGCCGGCACCCGGGGGCCGCAGGACGTCGTCACGCCCGAGGTCCTCGCGCGGCTCACCCGCGGCCTCCGCGGCGAGGGGCGGACCGTGAGCCACACCCCGCTCACCGGCGACAGGCTCGCCGAATATCCCGAGGCCTCGCCCCAGGACGTGGCGGAAGCCTTCCGCGCGGCCCGCACGGCCCAGCGCGCCTGGGCCGCGACGCCGGCCCGCCGGCGGGCCGGCGTACTGCTGAGGTTCCACGACCTGATCGTGGCCCGCCAGAGCGACCTGCTGGACCTCATCCAGGTCGAGACGGGCAAAGCCCGCCTGCACGCGCACGAGGAATTGCAGGTCGTCGCGATGTCGGCCCGGCACTACGGGCGCAAGGCCCCGGCGTATCTGGCGCCGAAGCGCCACCAGGGCGCGATCCCGGCGCTCACCCGGACGGTGGAGCTGCGCCAGCCCCGCGGGGTCGTGGGGCAGATCGCCCCCTGGAACTACCCCTTCGAGCTGTCGGTGGGCGACGCCCTGCCCGCCCTGGCCGCGGGCAACGCCGTCGTGATGAAGCCGGACACCGAGACCGCGCTGACCGCCCTGTGGGCGCGCGAGCAGATGATCGAGGCGGGACTGCCGGAGGGCGTGTGGCAGATCGTGATCGGCGACGGGCCGGTCGTCGGCCCGGCGCTGGTCGACCTCGCCGACTACGTGTCCTTCACCGGCTCGACCCGTACGGGCCGCGAGGTGGCGCAGCGCGCCGCCGCCCGGCTGATCGGCGCGAGCCTGGAACTGGGCGGCAAGAACGCCCTGTTGGTGCTGCGGGACGCCGACCTCGACAAGGCCGCCGAGGGCGCGGTCCGCGCCTGCTTCGCGTCGGCCGGCCAACTGTGCATATCCGTCGAGCGGTTGTACGTGGACGAGTCGGTCGCCGACGCCTTCCTGGCCAGATTCACCGAGAGGACCCGGGCGCTGCGGCTCGGGACGGCGCTGGCTTACGGCGCGGGCATGGGATCCCTGGTGGGGCCGCGGCAGTTGGACGTGGTGACCCGCCATGTGGACGAGGCCAGGGAGAAGGGCGCCCAGGTGCTGGCGGGCGGCCGGGCGCGGCCCGACATCGGGCCCTACGTCTACGAGCCGACCGTCCTGGACGGCGTGGAGCCGCCGATGGCGGTGTGCGCCGAGGAGACCTTCGGCCCTGTCGTGTCGGTCTACCGCTTCCGCGACGAGGAGGAGGCCGTCGAGCGCGCCAACGCCACCGACTACGGCCTCAACTCCAGTGTCTGGACGAAGGACACCCGCCGCGGCGCCCGGATCGCGGCCCGGCTGCGCTCCGGCACGGTGAACGTGAACGAGGGGTACGCCGCCGCGTACGGCAGTGTGCGCGCGCCGATGGGCGGTATGAAGGACTCGGGGCTCGGCCGCAGGCACGGCTCCGAGGGCATCCTCAAGTTCACCGAGGCCCAGACCGTCGCCACCCAGCGGCTGCTTCCGCTGGCGCCGTCCTTCGGCATGGACGACGAGAAGTACGCGGCCTTCATGACCCGTTCGCTGCGGCTGCTGAAGACCCTGCGGATGCGCTGAGCCGGCCGGCCCACCCCACGGAGGACGATGTGTCAGAGGAAGACGGCTACGACTACGACGTCGTGGTGATCGGTTCCGGCTTCGGCGGTGCCGTCTCGGCGCTGCGGCTGACCGAGAAGGGTTACCGGGTCGGCGTGCTGGAGGCCGGCCGCCGCTTCGCCCGGGAGGAACTGCCGAAGAACTCCTGGGACTTCCGCAATTACCTGTGGGCACCCGCCCTCGGCCTCTACGGCATCCAGCGCATCCACGTGCTGGGCAATGTGCTCGTGCTGGCCGGCGCCGGGGTCGGCGGCGGTTCGCTGAACTACGCCAACACCCTCTACGTGCCGCCCGCCGCCTTCTTCCAGGACCCGCAGTGGGGCCGGATCACCGACTGGCAGGCGGAGTTGGCGCCGTACTACGACCAGGCCAAGCGCATGCTCGGGGTGCGGGTCAATCCGACGCTCACGCCCTCCGACGTCCACCTGCGGGACGCGGCCGAGGAGATGGGCGTCGGCGACACCTTCCACCTGGCCCCGGTCGGCGTCTTCTTCGGCGACGGAAAGGACGCGGAGGGCGCGGGATCCGCGGAGGGGGAGGGTACGCACAAGGCCGCGCCCGGCGAAGAGGTCCCCGACCCGTACTTCGGCGGGGCCGGCCCGGCCCGCAGGGCCTGCATCGAGTGCGGGGAGTGCATGACCGGCTGCCGGCACGGCGCCAAGAACACCCTCAACGAGAACTATCTGCACCTCGCGCAGAAGGCCGGCGCGGTGGTCCACCCGATGACCACCGTCGTGGACCTCACCGAGGACGCGCGGGGCGGCTACCAGGTCACCGCCGTCCCCACCGACCAGCGCAGGAAGGGCGGGCGGCAGGTGCTGCGCGCCCGCCAGGTGGTCGTCGCGGCGGGCACGTACGGAACGCAGACGCTGCTGCACGCGATGCGCGACGCGGGCCGGCTGCCCGGCATCTCGGCCCGGCTCGGCGAGCTGACCCGGACGAATTCCGAGGCCCTGGTCGGCGCCCAGACCTCGCCCGGCCGCTACCGCAAGAAGTACCCGGACCGCCCGCTGGACTTCACCCGGGGCGTGGCGATCACCTCGTCGGTGCACCCCAACGACCACACCCACATCGAACCGGTCCGCTACGGCCGCGGCTCCAACTCGATGGGCTCGATGTCGGTGCCGGCCGCGCCCTACGGCGGCAAGGCGCCGCGCTGGCTGGAGATCCTCGGCCACAACCTGCTGCACCCGGTGGTGACCTTCCGGTCGCTGTCGAACTACCGCTGGTCGGAGCGCACCATCATCGGCCTGGTCATGCAGACCAGCGACAATTCGCTGATCACATACCGCAGGACCAAGGGCCTGGGCAAGGGCCTGCTGACGGCGCGGCAAGGCCACGGCGAGCCGAACCCGGTGCACATTCCCGAGGGGGCGCAGGCGGCCCGGCTGATCGCCGCGCAGATCAACGGCTTCGCAGGCACCAACATCGGCGAGGCCACCCAGCGGCCGATGACCGCGCACTTCCTGGGCGGCTGCCCGATCGGCGAGGACGCCGAGCACGGCGTGATCGACCCGTACCACCGGCTGTTCGGGCATCCGGGCATCCATGTGGTGGACGGCGCGGCCGTGTCGGCGAATCTCGGCGTCAATCCGTCGCTGACGATCACCGCGCAGGCGGAGCGGGCGATGTCGCTGTGGCCGAACAAGGGCGAGGCGGACCCGCGGCCGGACCAGGGCGAGGCCTACCGCAGGATCGCCGCGGTCAGGCCGGCCGCCCCGGCGGTCCCGGAGGACGCCTTCGGCGGTCTGCGGCTGCCGCTGCTCCCGATCCCGGCGGTGCCGCCGGTGCGTACCGTTCCCGACGAATCGCTCTGAACAAGCTGTAATGTGTGCTTCGTGGCGCTCTCTTCGCAGAGCGGCCGGTTCCGGGCGTCCCCGGCACCGACCGCCTCATTAGAGTCGTGACCGGGCTGCTGTCCCCTGCTGTCCGGTCACCGGTACCGCTGCGAGGTCCCACGGCGGGCGCATTGCTGCGGCCCGCCTCATCGCACCGGTCACACCCCGCCCAGCTGCGTCTGGGCGGTGTCCTTTTCCACGCGTGGTGTGGGTCGACCGCTCCTGGCTGGCGCGGACACCACCTCCAACGAAAGGGCCGCTGGGCGGTCACGTGCCGTTTGGGTGATCCCCCTCGAAAGGGTCGTACACCCGCGTCACCCGCTGCCCCGGCACAGTTCGAGCAGCGTCATCGCCACCGATGTGCCGGGCCGGCCGAGCGCGTCGCCGTAGGTCATGGGGGCGAGTGCAGCGACGGTAGAATCAGAACTCGACCCCATCGCAGCAACCGCCGGAAGGCAGCCCGTGGCATCAGCGACCCCCGCCGCCCCCGACCGCAGCACCGAGTCGCCCGAGGACGGTACGGACACCGTTCTCGTGGTCGACTTCGGGGCGCAGTATGCCCAGCTCATCGCCCGCAGGGTGCGTGAGGCCCGGGTGTACAGCGAGATCGTGCCCTCGACCATGCCGGTCGCCGAGATGCTGGCGAAGGGCCCGAAGGCGATCATCCTGTCCGGCGGGCCCTCGTCGGTCTACGAGCCGGGCGCGCCGACCCTGGACCGGGCGCTGTTCGAGGCCGGGGTGCCGGTCTTCGGCATGTGCTACGGCTTCCAGCTGATGGCCACCACGCTCGGCGGCACCGTCGACAACACCGGGGCGCGCGAGTACGGCCGCACCGGCCTCACCGTGTCCAAGCCGGGCTCGACGCTCTTCGAGGGCACCCCCGCCGACCAGTCGGTGTGGATGTCGCACGGCGACGCGTGCTCGGCGGCGCCCGAGGGCTTCGCCGTGACCGCGTCCACCGGTGTCGTACCGGTCGCCGCGTTCGAGAACGACGAGCGGCGGCTCTACGGCGTGCAGTACCACCCCGAGGTGCTGCACACCACGCACGGCCAGCAGATCCTTGAGCACTTCCTCTACCGCGGCGCGGGCCTGGCCCCGACCTGGACCACCACCAACGTGGTGGACGAGCAGGTCGCCCTGATCCGCGCCCAGGTCGGCAGCAGCCGGGCGATCTGCGGCCTGTCCGGCGGCGTGGACTCCGCGGTCGCCGCCGCCCTGGTCCAAAAGGCCATCGGCAGCCAGCTGACCTGCGTCTACGTCGACCACGGGCTGATGCGCAAGGGTGAGACCGAGCAGGTCGAGAAGGACTTCGTGGCCGCGACCGGCGTGCAGCTCAAGGTCGTGGACGCCTCCGAGCGCTTCCTGGCCGCGCTGGACGGGGTGTCGGACCCGGAGCAGAAGCGCAAGATCATCGGCCGGGAGTTCATCCGGGTCTTCGAGCAGGCGCAGGCGGAGATCGTCGCCGAGGCCCCCGGCGACCACCCGGTGGAATTCCTGGTGCAGGGCACCCTCTACCCCGACGTGGTCGAGTCCGGCGGCGGCACCGGCACCGCCAACATCAAGTCGCACCACAATGTCGGCGGCCTCCCCGAGGACCTGGAATTCCAGCTGGTCGAGCCGCTGCGCAAGCTCTTCAAGGACGAGGTCCGGATGGTCGGCCAGGAGCTGGGCCTGCCCGAGGAGATCGTCCAGCGCCAGCCCTTCCCCGGCCCCGGTCTGGGCATCCGCATCGTCGGCGCGGTCACCCGCGAGCGCCTCGACCTGCTCCGCGAGGCCGACGCCATCGCCCGCGAGGAGCTGACCGCGGCCGGCCTCGACCGCGAGATCTGGCAGTGCCCGGTGGTCCTGCTCGCCGACGTCCGCTCGGTCGGCGTCCAGGGCGACGGCCGCACCTACGGCCACCCCATCGTGCTGCGCCCGGTCTCCTCCGAGGACGCGATGACGGCCGACTGGTCCCGGCTGCCCTACGACACGCTGGCCCGGATCTCCACCCGGATCACCAACGAGGTCAAGGACGTCAACCGGGTCACCCTGGACATCACGAGCAAGCCCCCGGGCACCATCGAGTGGGAGTGAGCGGTATCGGTCCGCGTCCCGTTGAGTCACAGCGTGCTGGTGTACGTATGACTCGCTGACGCCCGCGCACCGGAAGACAGCTTCCACCCCTCGACGCGCGCGGCGGGAGAGGCGGGAGACGATGCGCGACACGCTCGACATCTGGCGGGAGACCGCTCGGCGCCATGCGCTGCTGCCGTTGCGGATCTTTCTCGGCGTGACCTTCACCTACGCCGGGCTGGACAAGCTGACCAGCGACACCTTCTTCACCGACAGCGCCAACGGGTCGCTGGTGCAGATCCTGCACGGGTCGCACGACACGGCCGCGATCCCGGCGATGATCGACCTGGCGCTCAAGGCACCGCACCCGTTCGGGTACGCGATCGCGCTGGGCGAGCTGGCGGCCGGGCTCGGGACGCTGTTCGGGCTGCTGGGGCGGGTGGCGGCGGCCGGCGGCGCGGCGATCTCGCTGAGCCTGTGGCTGACGGTGAGCTGGTCCACGACGCCGTACTACTACGGCAACGACCTGGCGTATCTGATGGCGTGGCTGCCCCTGGTGCTGGCCGGGGCGCCCTCGCTGTCGCTGGACCGGTGGCTCAGGCGGCGCCGGGAGCCCGCCGCGGACGTGCCCGCCGCACGGACCGCCGCGGCTACGGGCGCCGCCGCGCACGGCGGGCCCGTGCGCTCCGTACCGCCTGCGTGACGATGCCCGCCGCGGCGGCCAGCACCAGGCCGCCGCCGGCCAGCGGCACCGAGCGGGACGGGCGCAGGTCCCACACACCGCCGGCGTCCAGCAGGAAGAAGACGGTCAGGGTGATCAGCACCAGGCCCATCACCAGGGCCGCGGGTTCGAAGCGGTGCCGCCTCATCGGACCACCTTCAGCTGGCCGACGCCGACTTCGACCCGCAGGTCGATGGTGCCCGCCGGCGAAGTGCCGGGGGCCGGGGCCAGGGTCACCGTGCGGTGCTGGCCGGTCTTGACGTCCACGCCGTCGTTCACCTTTCCCGGCAGCACGGTCTCGCCGACGCCGAGGTCGTAGTCGAGCACCACCGTGGCGCCCGGGGGCAGCAGCACCTCCGCCTGGCCCGCGCCCACCTTGAGGTGGGTGCGCACGGTGCCGCCGTCCAGCGTCAGCCCGCTCAGGTCGAGCAGGCCGCGGCCCGCGCCGCGTTCGTACAGCTGCTGCACGCCCGGCGCGCTCACCGGCCGCCAGGTGGTGCTGCCGAAGCCGTGGCCGGTCCTGGGCAGGGCGGTGGTGCCGACCAGGGCGGCCAGCGTCAGCACCGAGAAGAAGACCGTGCCGCCCTTGGCGCGCCCGGCGAAGGACGCGATCACGAAGGCGGTGCCGAGCACGCCGAGCACCGCGGCGAGCCCGATCTCCAGGCTGGCGCCCGCCGGTTGGTACGGCCAGGACATCCCGGTGCCGACCCCGAGCCCGGTCAGCGCCAGCAGGAGGACAGCGAGCGAGAAGGGCCACGACCGCTCCTGCCCCGCCTTGACCGCCTTCTTGCGCGCCCGCCACGCCTGCCGTTCGGGCTCGCCGTACGGGCCGTCGTCCGGACCCCACAGATACGCCGGCTCCTTCGACAGCGGGTCCCGCCACCAGGACGGCGAACCGCCCGGCTCGGGCGGCGCCTGGACCGCGGGCGGCGCGTCCGCGACCGCCGCGGCCGTGGCGGACGCGGCGGCCTCGCCCGGCGCCCGCCGGCGCTGCTGCGACCAGTAGACGGCGCCGGCCGTGGCGAACAGCAGGATCAGCGAGAAGGCCTGGTTGGCGCCGTTGCCGAGCATCGAGGCGTACAGGCCGCAGCCGACCAGGGCCATCAGCACCGCGGTCAGCGGCGCGCCCTCGATCCGCCCCGACATCAGCCGGTGCGCCTCGCTCTGGTCCTCGCCCTCCTGCGGGATGACCAGCCAGCCCATGCCGTAGATGATCAGACCGATGCCGCCGGTCAGCGACAGCACCGCCAGCACGATACGGAAGATCACCGGGTCGACGCCGAAGTAGCGGCCGGCGCCGTCGCAGACGCCGGCCAGCACCTTGTACTCCCGGCCCCGGGCGATACGCGGCCTCGCCACGTCGCCCCGGCCCCCCTCGCCGGGTGAGGGGGCGCGGGTCGCACCGGTCGGCGGCGGCTCGTCGTGCGGGTCTTCCGTCATACCCACCATGGTGGCCGCTCCCGGCGGCGCCCGGCACCCGCCCCGACCCTGGTCCGACCCTGATCCGACCCTGGGCCGTCACCCGGGGCAACCCTTGGGGGGCCGACCCTGATGCCTGCCCGGGGCCGTACGTGTGACGATCGGGGTATGTCAGCGAGCAGTGCCCCGCCCGGTGCGCCCCCGGGTGCCTCCACAGGCGCGTCCACCGGGGTGTCCACCGGTGCGTCCTTCCTCAAGCCGCCCGACCCCGCGCAGGCCGGTGTGCGCAAGCTCTACCGCAGCTCCGAGGGCCGGATGGTCGGCGGCGCGGCCCGCGGGCTGGCCGGGCACCTCGGACTGCCCGTGCTGTGGGTACGGGTGCTCTTCCTGGTGCTGGCCGCCTTCAACGGCATCGGCCTGCTGCTCTACGCCGTCTTCTGGTTCTTCGTGCCGCTGGGCATCGGCGGTGTCGCCGAGGCGAAGGAGCCGCGCGACGCCCGCTCCTGGCTGGCCGGGCGGCGGCCCGACAAGGGCCAGGTCATGGCGCTGATCGCGCTCGCGATCGGCACCGGCATCCTGATCGACAACCTCAACCTCGGCGCCGCCAACCGCGCGGTCTGGCCGCTGCTGGTCATCGCGCTCGGCGTGTCCCTGGTGTGGCGGCAGGCCGACAACGCCCGCAAGGCCCGCTGGGTCGAGATGAGCCACGGCAAGCGCTTCTGGCCGCTGGTACGGGCGGCCGGCGGCGTCGCGCTGGTCATCGCGGGCGTCACCGGCTTCATCGTGGTGCGCGGCACCGGCAGCCACCTCGGCGGCATCCTCCAGGCCGCGCTCGCCGTCCTGGTCGGGGTCGCGCTGATCGCCGGCCCCTACCTGGTGCGGATGACGCAGGACCTGTCGGCGGAGCGGCTGATGCGGATCCGCGCGCAGGAGCGGGCCGAGGTCGCCGCGCACGTGCACGACTCGGTGCTGCACACCTTGACCCTGATCCAGCGCAACGCGGACGACCCGCGCGAGGTCTCCCGGCTGGCCCGCGCCCAGGAACGCGAGCTGCGCGCCTGGCTCTACCGCCCCGAGGGCACCGGCCGCGACGATGAGCCGACGACGCTGGCCGCCGCCGTACGCGCCGCCGCCGCCGAGGTCGAGGACGCGCACGGGGTGCCGGTCGAGGTGGTCTGCGTCGGCGACTGCCCGCTCGACGACCCCCTCGTGGCGACGATGCAGGCCGCGCGGGAGGCCATGGTGAACGGCGCCAAGTACGGTGGCGGCGGGGCCGTCCAGGTCTACGCCGAGGTCGAGGACGGCAGGATCTTCGTGTCGGTACGCGACCACGGCCCCGGCTTCGACCTCGACGCGGTGCCGGACGACCGGATGGGCGTCAGAGAATCGATCATCGGCCGGATGCGGCGCAACGGCGGCGAGGCCAGGCTGCGCCCCGCGCCCGGCGGCGGCACGGAAGTCGAACTTGAGATGGAGAGGGCCACGACATGACGGACACAGGTTCGGCTTCGCCGGATTCGCCGAGGTTCACGGACCCGGCGCAGTCCCCCGAGAGCGGGCGGCGGGTACGGGTGGTGCTGGTGGACGACCACCGGATGTTCCGCACCGGAGTGCAGGCCGAGATCGGCACCACCGCGGAGACCGGCGTCGAGGTGGTCGGCGAGGCGGCCGATGTCGACCAGGCGGTCAGCGTCGTCACCGCGACCCGCCCCGAGGTCGTCCTGCTCGACGTCCACCTGCCCGGCGGCGGCGGTGTCGAGGTCCTGCGCCGCTGCGCGACCCTGGCCGCCGACCCCGACCAGCCGGTGCGCTTCCTCGCGCTGTCCGTCTCCGACGCGGCCGACGACGTCATCGGCGTCATCCGCGGCGGCGCCCGCGGCTATGTGACCAAGACCATCACGGGCCCGGACCTGATCAACTCCATCTTCCGGGTCCGCGACGGCGACGCCGTCTTCTCCCCCCGCCTGGCCGGCTTCGTCCTCGACGCCTTCGCCTCCACCGACGCCCCGCCGGTGGACGAGGACCTGGACCGCCTCACCCAGCGCGAGCGCGAGGTCCTGCGGCTGATCGCCCGCGGCTACGCGTACAAGGAGATCGCCAAGCAGCTCTTCATCTCGGTGAAGACCGTCGAGTCCCACGTCTCGGCGGTGCTGCGCAAGCTCCAGCTCTCCAACCGCCACGAACTCACCCGCTGGGCGACGGCCCGCCGCCTGGTGTAGCCGCGCTGCCCGGGACGGTCTCCGCGGTGGCCGCGCTGTCGGCGGAGTGCGTTGGGCGCAGGCTCTCGGCGTCGCTCCGGCGTCCGGTGGCGATGATGCGGTCCGAGCCGGCCGTCGGCTCCTCGGGGCGATGCCCCGCAGCCGGCCCGTCCGTCACCGTCCCAGGCCCCGCGATGACCGGTGCAGGAGGCCATTCAGGCAGGGAAAACGCAACTTCGACATGGCCCGCAGGGGCAGCTACCTTCACCTGGTCCTCGGCGATCGCCCACGGTCGCACGGGAGTTCTTTCATGCTGAGCCACCCACCAGGGAGAGACGCATGCCCCGACTCGCGCTGTACACATTCGGCGTCCTGAAATCACCTCTCGCCGATCCCGCACCCCTCACGCGCGAATTCCAGGACAGCGGCGGGCCCGTCTACCGGAAGATCAGCGGGCACCCCGGGTACCTCGGCCGTGCTGAACCGGCGGACGGCGGCCGGGGCACACTCTTCGACCTGGACTGGGGCGCGTGGGGGGAGTTCGCCGTACCGACCTGGTACGACAAGGGCCGTACGGTGGAGACCATCGCCCTGGCCGCGACCCTCTCGCTCTGGACCGACCTGCGCCCGGCCTTCGACGCCGTCTACACCGGTCTGCACCGTGAGGCGCTGAACAGGCGTCACGACTGGTTCGAGAGGACAGGACACCCCAGTCACGTGCTCTGGTGGGTCTCCGACAGCGCGATACCCACCTGGCAGGACGGGGTCTCCAGGCTGGAACACCTCCACGACCACGGCTCCACGCCGCACGCCTTCACCTTCCACCGGTCCTTCGACCCCGGTGGGGACTCCGACCAGGATTAACGACCCCGGGCGCGCGGCTCAGAGCCGTGGGGCTCCCGCACGCCCCTTGCGGCCTCACATATGACGTGCTGTCATCAAAACCACAGCAGTCACCTGGGCTCAGGGGGAAGCCATGGCCGGACGCCGCCGTCTCCGAGAAGAGATCCGTCAGGCCGAGCGGATGGCCCGCGCCATCCCGAACGCGCGGCAGAGGGCAGCCGCCCTGACCGACCTTGCCGTTCAGGTGGCCATAGGACCTGGCGACATCGCGGAGGCCGAACGCATCGCCAACTCCGTCACCTACGAGGACCAGGTCGTACGCAACGGCCGGGACTTCTCGGTCCGCGTCCTGGCTGAGCAGCTGGTCGCCGCCAACGCCGGTGAAGCCGAGCGCATCGCGCTGACCATCAGGACGGATTATGAACGGGACGGGGCGTTCGCCAACATGGCGAGGACGCTGGCGACGACGGACAAGCGCACCGCGAAGCGCCTGATCAAGCACATCGGCATGGCCCCTGTGAAGGAGAGCATGCTGGACGATCTCGCAAAGGGCCGCCTTTGAGCCTTCGCAACGAACGGGGAACTCATGGAGGACCAGACGGAACAGCTGTACTACGAAGCCGCCGAGGGCGGCGATCCGGACGCGATGATCCAGCTGGGGTGGCTGCTTAAGAAGCGGGAGGACCGCTCCGAAGCCGAGCGGTGGTATCGGCGGGCCGCCGACGCCGGGCACGCCGAGGGCATGGCCCGCCTCGGCGGGATGTTGCAGGAGCGCGGGGAGTCCGCCGAGGCCGAGCGCTGGAGTCGTCAGGCCGCCGATGCGGGGAACGTGCCCGCGATGGGCAACGTGGGATCCGTCCTGGAGAAGCGCGGCGAACTCGCCGGCGCCCAGGAGTGGTACCGCAAGGGGGCGGACCTTGGTGACGTCTTCTCGATGTGGCGCGGTGGGCTTCTGCTGGAGCGCAGCGGTCGTTTGGACGATGCGCGGGTCTGGTTGCGCAGAGCGGCGGACGCTACCGACGCGGGCCAGGTTCTGGCGCAGTGTGACGCGATGAGGGATCTCGCGCGCCTCGCGGTCCAGGGCGGTGACCCGGCGGAGGCGGAGCGGCTGCTGCGCAAAGGCGCCGCGATATTGACGAAGGCGGACGACCTGCCCGTGAAGCAGGGGTACGCGCTCATGGCCGATCTGCTGACCCTGCTCGCCTCGCTGCTGCGCGAGCGCGGAGAGCTGGCCGAGGCCGAGAGGTTCTTGCGATGGGGCGCGGACAACGGACACGTCCCCGCGATGCTCGAACTGGGCAGGTCGTTCGATGAGCAGGAACGGCTCGCTGAAGCCGAGGAATGGTACCGGCGGGGAGCCGAGACCGGACATCTCCGCTCCGCGCTGATGCTGGCGTCGCTGCTGGCGGAGCAGCGGCGTCCGGCCGAGGCGGAGCCGTGGTTCCGGCAGGCGGCCGAGGCGGGGGTGCCGACGGCAATGCACTTTCTGGGCACTCTGCTGGAAGAGCGGGGTGACGCGGCCGAGGCGGAACAGTGGTATCGGGAGGCCGCCGAGGCCCGGATCGACGATTCGATGCCCCGGCTGGCCTACCTGCTCGAAAAGCGCGGCGCCCTGGCCGACGCGCTGCACTGGTACCAGAAGTCCGCCGCCACCGGAAATGACTTGGCCATGGTCAGAGCGGGGGCGCTGGCCGCGCGGCAGGGTGACATGGACACAGCCGACCAGTGGTACGAACAAGCCGCCCGGGCAGGGAACGAATTCGGCATGTATCTGGTGGCTGCGTCGCGAATGAACCGCGGCGAGATGGAGGATGCCGAGATGTGGCTCCGTAGGGGATCCGCCGCAGGAAACGGCAGCTGTATGGCAATGCTCGGGATTCTCCTGGCCACGCAGGGGGACGTGGCGGCCGGGACGCAGTGGTGCAAGCGGGCGGTCGCCGCCGGGGTGGCCAACGCCGTGACAGACATGAAGGCCGTACTGGAAGCACAGCGTGGGCCCTCGGTCTGAACCGCGGATGTCCTGAATGGGAGAACGATGCAGGCACACATTCGGCTGAACGGCGAAACGGCCCAGACGGAGCTGAGCGCGCTGGCCGACTGGCTCTCGCGCGAGGATGAATTCCGCGGCCGCTCTGCCATGGAGCGGCCCGAGGCGCGCCCCGGCCACATGGGCGGGATCTCCGAAGTCGTGATCGTGGCACTCGGCGCACAGGGGGCCGGCACCGCACTGGCGGCCTCGCTGTCCGTGTGGATCAGGCACCGCCGCCCGTCGGCGGACATCGAGGTGACCGGCCCTGGCGGGGAGACGGTCAAGATCTCCTTGCGCAACGTCCCGGAGGCGGACCTGGAAACCGTGCTGCGACGCGTCCTGGAGCGATGAATGCGCCTCCCCGACCCGCTGCGGTCCCGGGCGGTGCTGCTGGGCTTCGATAAGTACACCGATCCCGACCTGCCCGGCCTGCCCGCTGTGGCACGGAACATCGATGACCTCGCCACGGCGCTCACCAGCCCGTGGGGGACAGCCCTCCCGGACAAACACTGCGTAAGGCGGCGCGAGGCGGCTCCCACCGTCGGCCTCGCTGACGCGCTGTCCATCGGAGCCCACTTGGGCGCTGCCGCCGAGGAGGCCGAGGACCTCTTGCTCGTCTACTACGCCGGTCACGGCCTCATCGGCCCGGACGGTGAGCTGTATCTGTCCCTACCCGGGACCTCTAGCAAACCGGATCTGGTCGCGTGGACGGGAATACCGTTCTCTCTGGTGCGCCGGACGCTGGCGAACGCGCGTGCGGGCAGCCGAGTTCTCATCCTGGACTGCTGTTTCTCCGGACTGGCCATCGACGCGATGGCCACCACTGCCTCCGTGGTGGCCGGCCAACTGGCTGTGGCCGGCACCTGCACTCTGGCGTCCTCGCCGGCGAATCGCCCTTCCAGCGCGCCTGTTGACGCAAGCTATACGGCCTACACCGGCGAACTGCTCGATCTCCTGCGGTACGGGACTGCCGACGCCGCGGAGTTCCTCACCCTGCAGACCATCCACGAGCACCTTTCCAGGGTCTTGCCCGGCAAGGGGCATCCGCGCCCCGAGCTGCGCAACACCCACACGGTCGGCCACCTCGCACTGGCCAGGAACCGGGTGCACTCGGGCATCTCCGATCCGGTCGCGATGGTGAGGGAGGCCGCGCGTCTGGATCGGCTCGGTGACAGTGCGGGCGCGGTGCGCTGGTATCGGGAGGCGGCTGGATCCGGGCGACCCGACGCCATGAGAGAGCTGGGCCGGTTGCTGGAACGGGACGGAAGCCGCGTGGAGGCGGGAATGTGGCGGCTCAGGGCCGCAGAATCCGGCGATCTCGCGGCCATGCACGAGCTGGGAGTCAGCTCATGGCACACCGGGAACCTCGCCCAGGCCGAGAGCTGGCTCAGCAGGGCCGCGGCTGCCGGACTGCCGGAGGCGGCAGAGGATCTGAAGAGGCTGCTGCGGCGCCGGAAGTGAGTACGGGCGCTCATGACGCCGGGCCTGGGGGCCGGGGAGGATGGGGGGATGGGGATGATCAGGTCGGGTGGGGTACGGGTCGTGGTGCTGGCCGTCGTCGCGCTGGCCCTCGCGGGGTGCGGGACGCGGCACGCGGGGGACGGCGCCGGCGGGCCCGGGGCCTCCGTGGTGACGCCGGGCAAGCCGGTGGACTTTCCGTGCCCGGGGGAGAGCGCGACCCCTGCGCCGCCGCCGACGACCGCGGACAGCACCGTGCCGCCCACCGACCACTACGCCGAGAACCACGGCTTCATGGTCCCCCTCCCGCTGCACGGCCAGAGCCGCTGCGACGGGCTCGCGGCCGTCGACCGCGTCACCTCCGCGCTCGAACCGCTGCGCCGGCGCGGCGACTTCGACCCCGCCAGCGCCCTCACCGCGCTCACCGCCCTCGGGTACGCCCCCGAGAAGGTGGGCGCCTACCAGAACGGCCCCACCGGGGTCAGCTTCCTCATCGACGCCACCCCCTTGTGCCTGGAGGGCACGATGGACCGCGACAGCACCGCCGCCGACGCCTTCGCCGGCTACCCCGACCACACCGGCTGCGACCGCCCCACCGGCGGCCACTGACGCGGCGGCGCGCCACCTTCTCGTCATCCTTTGCGTAGGAGTTTCGTAGTTCGCACTCATAATGCGTAGGTAAGCCCTTATCGTCGGTAGCTACGACGGGGTACGCCATCCTGCGTACCCCGCTCCACCACGAAGGGCGGTCCACGCTGATGACGTCGGACAATTCCCAGCCGCCGATCGGCTGGCGCTACTGCGGCAGTCAGTGCAAGTTGTGGCGCGAACGCGCCGGGGTGACGCGCGACGCGCTCGCCAAGGAAGCGAACTACGAGTACGAGACCGTCAAGTCCATGGAGCTGGGCCGCCGCAAGCCCAGCCAGCGGCTCCTTGAGATCGCCGACGACATGTGCGGCGCCAAAGGCATGCTGCTGGCGGCGGTGCCGTTCCTCAAGCCCGAGCCGTTCCCCTCGTACTCCCAGAACTTCATGCAGTACGAGGCCGAGGCAGTGGTGCTCAACTCCTACGAGCCGATGCTGGTACCCGGACTGCTCCAGACCGAGGAGACGGCCCGGGCACTGATCGGCGGCTCGTGGCCGCATCTCGACGACGAGACGGTCGAGGAGCGGGTAAGCGCGCGGATGGACCGCAAGGAACTGCTCGACATCCAGAACAAGCTGCTGAACTTCGTCGTCAACGAGGCCGCGCTGCGGATCGTGCTGGCGGACCGGGGTACGCACAAGCGGCAGCTGCTGGAACTCCTGGAGCAGGGCAGGCGGCGGAATGTCGCCATCCAGGTACTCCGGCAGCGCGGTCCGCAGGCGGCTTTGAACGGCCCCTTCGTCTTGCTCCAGATGCCCGACCACGAGAACCTGACGTACGAAGAGGGTCAGTCGTACGGCGTGCTCTCCGGCGACGCGGCGAAGGTCACCGCTGTCTCCCAGCGCTATGCGATGATCCTCCGAGCGGCCCTCAGCACCGAGGACTCCGCGGAATTCATCCGGAAGTTGGCGGAGGAACTATGAGCACCGGCCTGGCGTGGTTCAAGTCCAGCTACAGCAACGGCGAGGGTGGCGACTGCATCGAGGTCGCCGCCTCGTGGCACAAGTCGAGCTACAGCAACGGCGAGGGCGGCAACTGCGTCGAGGTCGCCGCGTGCCCCGGCACGGTCCACGTGCGGGACTCCAAGGACAAGTCCGGGCCGCAGCTCGCTTTCGAGCCCGCCGCGTGGGCGACCTTCGTGGAGTTCGCCGCAGCGCAGCCGCTGTCGGCCTGAGCACCGGGACGACGGTAGCGGACGACGGCAGCGGCGTGGTCCTCCACTGGTGGCCGCGCCGCGCCGTCGCGGCCTAAGCCCCGCACCTGCTGGCCGTGGCCTGACCTCGTACCACCCGGTCCGGGCCGTGGACCCAGACGAACTGCTCGGTGGCGGTCACCGTCATGCCGTGGTCGTAGACGTCGGGGCGGTCGGCGGCGAGCCACTGGTCCCAGGCGAGTTCCAGCTCGTCGGTCAGGCTGCGCGGGCCGCCCTCGTACGCCGTCGTGCGGCCCGTGTCGTGGACGGAGAACGCGGCCCAGGACGATCTGCCGTCGTGGAGCCAGGCGTTGACGCCGTCCGCGTCGGTCGCCGAGGAGACGCGCAGGTCCGGGAGCGCGACCCGGAGGGCGAACAGCAGATGCGTATCGTCCCGCAGCACGGTCAGATCGCGGGTGAACTCCCGCTGCCGTGTGGCCGGTTCCCGGCCGCGGACCGCCGCATAGCCGCTCTCGGCATACCCGGGCACGCCACGCGCGGGCATGAACTGCCCGAGCCCCTGCATCCAGCCCGAGGCGCTGCGGCCATCGGCGGCGACGGTGAGCGCGACATGGCCGAGCCTGCCCCACGGGGTGACGATCCGGCCGCCGGGCCGGGTCTGCTCGACCCAGGCCCAGGGGACCCGCTCCACGGCATAGGTCGCGATCACACGGTCATAGGCGGCGCCCGCGGGCCAGCCCTTCGTGCCGTCGCCGACCTCGACGTCCACGGCGGCGCCGACCGCCGCGAGCCGCGCCCGCGCCCGGTCGGCCAGCTCCGCGTCGACCTCGACGCTCACCACCCGCCCGGGGGCCGCGCGGCGGGCGAGCAGTGCCGCGTTCCAGCCGGTGCCGGCACCCAACTCGAGTACGGCATGGCCGGGTTCGAGCAGCAGCGAGTCGAGCATGTCGACCACCACACCCTGTGACGACAGGCTGGACGTCGCCACTCCGTCGCCGATCTGGGTGACGGCCGCCGCGTCGGGGTCCGCGTACACCTCGTCGGCCCACTGCTCCGCATCCGTGGCGCGGTCGACGGGCGTGTACGCGCCCCCGTCCCAGCGCCACAGCCGGTCCGGCGCGAACGCGTGGCGCGGCAGGGTGTCGACGGCCTCCCGAATCCACGGCGAACGCGCAGGCCAGGCCCCGCGTTTGTCCATGGTGTCGGCAAGCCGCTCCCGCTCTCTTTCGAACTCGGCCATGACGTCGCCTACTTCTTGTGCTTCCCGTCGGACGGCGGCGGTGGCGGCACCTGTCCGTCCGTGTTCCCGGGCGGCGGCTCGCCCTGTCCGGGATCCGCGGGCGGCTTCTCGTGCTCCCCCATCGGGTGCTCCTTTCCTCGTGACTCTCTGGAGTCATGCTGGCGCAAACTGTGAGGATTGTCCAGGCGCGCATGGAGGCGCCGCCCGCGCGGGAACCTGCCAGGGGCGGCGCCCCGGCTTGTCAGTGCCGGGTGGCATGCTCAGTGCCGCGGTGGCGGCTGATCCGGCCGCCGATCCAGTCGGCTGATCAAGGACTCACGCGGCGGAAGATCCTCGGTGTCGAACAACGTCCGCATCAATAACCCCCCCTGACGCAAGCACTACCTCGGGTGATAGTGCGAGGCTCCGCCTCCGCCCGGGCCGGGGCGCGCACTGCTGACCGCCGTCAGAGGCCCTGCGGACCGGCTCGGGGACCTTCCGGATCCGCGGCGGCGCGCCCGCTCCACCGCCGGGCCTCGCTCAGCCACTCCTCGGCGTCGGCGTCCCGGCCCTGGCGGCGGTAGAGGTCGGCGAGGGCGAGCATCGCCCGCCTCCTGGCCTCGTCGCGGACGTCGGTGGTCTCGATGACGTTCATGATGGCCAGCAGCGCGGTCTCGGCCCCGGCGAGGTCGCCGGACTCAAGGAGGGCGGCGCCGAGATGGAGCTGCCCGCGCGGGTCGAGCCCGTCCGCGGCCTTGCGGTACCAGGTGATCGCGGCCGGAAGATCGCCGCGCAGGCGGTGGACGTCGCCGAGGCGGGACATCGCGTCCGCGCGGCCGAGCCCGGCGGCGCGTTCGTACCAGCGTGCCGCGGCCGGGAGGTCGGCCACGTCGACGAGGCGGTCGGCGAACTCGCGCACGGTCTCGCCGCCGTCGCGGGTCTCCCGCACCCGCTCCCACCACTCGGCGAGGCCGACCGCGTCATGGCGCAGGTGCGCCATGAGCGCCGCCTCGGCCTCCGCCGGCCGCCAACCGCCCGCCGCGGCCCGGCGGAAGCAGTCCAGGGCCTCCTGCCAGCGGCCGACCAGCGGGCGCAACTGGACGCCCAGGTGGTACGCGCCCAGCGGATCGCCCGCGTCGTCGGCGGCGCGGAGGAGCGACTCGGCCCGCTCCCAGTCCCGGCCCTGCCGGCACAGCAGGACGCCCAGTTCGACCTGGGACGTCGGATCGCCGAGCGCGACGCCCCGTTCGTACCACCGCGCCGCCGCCCCGGTGTCGCCCTTCTGCGCGGCGAGCGACGCCAGGCCGGTGACCGCCGCGGCGCTGCCCGCCGCCGCGGCCCGCAGCAACAGGCGCTCGGCTTCCGCCGGCTGGCCGCGCCGGATCAGCTCGCCTGCGAAGCAGGTGATCACCGCTCCGCGGTCGGCGGCGATCGCGGCGTCCAGCCAGGTGCGCAGGTCGTCCGTCCTGCCCGCCTCGTGGAGCACCTGCGCGAGGTCGGCCGCCGCGCTGTCGTCACCGGCCGCCGCGGCCCGGCGCAGCCAGGCCTCGCCCTCCTCGGGGCGGTCGGTGCCGAGGAGCAGGGCCACGCCGAGGGCGGCCATCGCGCGCGTGTTTCCCGCCTCGACGTGCGGCCGGAGCCAGTGCTCGAAACGGGTTGACCAGTCCCAGCCGTCCTGCGCGCTGCCGGTGAACACGAAACTGTGGTTGGCCAGTTGCGCGATCTTGTCGAAGTCGGCCTCGCCGTCGGCTTCCCTGCCCAGGTGGGCGAGTGCGGCATCCATGACCGCGGGCCTGCCGGTGGTGATCGCGTCGCTCCAGGAAGCCCCGATGACGCTGGTGAGGTCGTCACCACTGGCGTGGACCAGCAGGCGGTCCCATACGTCCTCGGGCACCGGCGGCGCGGCCTCGTCCCGCTGGACGTGGTCGACCAGGTAGTCGAACGCCCCGAAGGTGTCGTCCCCGTAAGGGATCAGGCAGGAACTGGCGCCGCTGACCGGTTCCGCCGCCCACGCCGTGCTCGCGGCGAGGTCCGCGGCGCGGTGGACGTCCCGGGGGTCCAGGTAGTGCGCGCACAGCTCGCGCAGCAGGGCCAGCGGGACCGGGCGGTGGTAGCCGGCCCGGTGGCAGTCGACCGCGGCGGACACCAGCGCCGCCCCGACCAGGTCCTGGCCGTCCCGCCCGGCCAGCCAGCGGTCGACGGCGGCCGGGCCCGCCGCCAGATACTCGGCCAGTCCCGAGTCCCCGCCCCGGTCCAGCCACTGGGCGATACGGGGGTCGGCGCGCTGCTCCTCGGCCCGCTGCCTTTCCGCTGCACTCGGGTGGAAGGCGGGGCGTACGACGGTGGCCAGCCGCAGCAGGTCGCCGAACGCGCCCAGCCTCCCCAACTGGCGGCGCTCCTCGGACCGCAGGGTGGCCAGCACGACGACGTCGGAACGGCCGGGTGGCGCCAGCCGGTTGAACAGATGGGCGGTCAAGCCGCGCTCCGCCCAGAAGCGTTCGAGGTCGTCGAGCCACACGACGGCGTCGCGCAGGGCACCGGGCGGCCGGCGCGCGAGCGCGGCGAGCGAGGCGTTGTCCTCGGGGACGAGCAACTGGCGCCCTGCGGCGGTCCGTTGCATCGACTCGGCCGCAGCCCGCGACTTGCCCGCGGCGGACCTGCCCTCCACGATCACCAGACCGCCGGCGGCCACCGCCCGGTCCAGCTCGGCGTCGCAGTCCCGCGGTACGTACACCGGGAAGGCGCCGGTCGCGACGGTCCCGCCGTCGGCGGGCGCCTCGGGCACGGCGGCGGGATGCACCCGTAACGAGGCCAGGCCCAACTGCCCGACCCGCGGGACGCTCCCGTCGGGCATGAGCAGCAGGACGGCCGCGGCCGGCATGTCGCCGCCGGGCACGACGAAGGTGGCGTTGAGCTGTACGCCGATGCCGTCGCCCGTGACGGCGACGCCGATGTCGCCGCCGGCGGCGACGGCTCCGTCCCCGGAGGCGGCGATCCCGGGCGCGGTGGGCTCGACGGGGGAGGGCGGGTCCCGTGGCGCTTCGGAATGCGGCTTGCGGCGGCTGCGGGGCACGGGGCTCACGGCTCGGCCGGACCGGCGCCGGGCTCGCCCGTCACCGCGTAGCCGATGTGGCCGGCCGAGGCGACGGACCCGGCACCCGACGCGTCGACCGTCGTCTCCCGCGCGGCCGTGAAGGGCGGCATGGGGCCGGGCGCGGCCGGTACGGGGGCGCCGCCGGTCGAGACCACGCCGATGCCGCCGCCCGAGGCGATGGCGCCGCGCCCCGACGCCGTGACGGAGGCCCGCGCGGCGGCGGGCGGTACGGGTGGCGGGGACGCCGGGGGCGCAGTCCTTGGGCCGGCGAGCGCGTACATCGACGCGGAGAACGTACCCAGTGCCACGACGGCCCCCGCGATCCCGGACCACTGCCCTGCGGTGTCGAGGCCGGCGGTGAAGGCCGCCACCACGAGCGCGACCGATGCCGCCGCTCCCAGGCCGACCCCGCACCAGGCCACCGTTCTCGTCAGCGCCGCCATGGCGTCTCACCCCCTGTCGACCCACCCATCGTAGAAGCCGCATCCGACCGGACCAAGGGACTTCCCCGTGCGCCCGGGGCCGCGGGCGGCCGTCACCGCGGGCCTGGCCGCGCCTGTGGGCGTACGGGCTGTTCGGCGCCAGGGCGCAGGCCGCGGCGACCGGCAAGTACCGGGCGGCGGTGCCGGGCTCCGGCACCGCCCGAGGCGGGGTGACGCCGGAGCCGCCGCCGGGCTCCGGCTCAACAGGTCCGCCGCCGCGCCCCGGCTCAACCGGGACGTACCGCCCCCGCGAAAGGCATCTCGCTGATCGGGGCGATACGGACCGGGGAGCCGGGGTGCGGCGCGTGGATCATGTTGCCGCCGCCGATGTAGAGGCCGACATGGCTCACACCCGAGTAGAAGAACACCAGGTCGCCGGGCTGGAGTTCGGACCGGGAGACCCGGGTGCCGGCGTTGATCTGGGTGTAGGTGGTGCGGGGCAGTGACACCCCGGCGGACCGCCAGGCCGCCTGCGTCAGACCCGAGCAGTCGTACGCGTTCGGTCCCGTCGAGCCCCACACGTACGGCAGGCCGAGCGCGCGGTAGGCGAACGCCACCGCCTGGGCGGCGCGCGGGGACGGCGCCCCGATCGCGGCGAGCGGGACCCGTACGGTGTCCCGGGCGGCGGACGCGCCCGCCGGTGAGCCGGGGCCGTCGGAGGCCGCGACCGCCGCGCGCTGGGCCGTGGTCAGCCGGGCCAGCAGCGCCTGGGCGGCGGCGAGTTTCGCCTGGAGGGTGCGCTTGTGGTCGGCGACTTTGGCCTGCGCGGCCCGCAGGTCGGCGAGTCTGTCCGTGGCCTGGGCCCGGGTGCGGGCGATGTCCTGCTGCTGCGCGGCCAGTTGGGCCAGCGCGGCGCTCTGCTGGGTGCCCGCCTGGTTGAGGTACGACGCCCGCGCGAGATAGCTGTCGGGGTCGGAGCTGAGCGCGAGTTGCAGCAGCGGGTCGATGCCGCCCGAGCGGTACTGCGCGGCGGCGATACCGCCCAGCGCGTCCCTGGTGCTGTTCAGCGTCGCGGTCTTGCGGGCGAGTTCGTTTTGGAGGGCGGCGACCGCCGCGCTCGCGGTGTCGGCCTGCACCTTGGCTCCGTCGTAGTCCTCCGTGGCCTGCTCCGCCTGCTGGTAGAGCGCTGCCACCTTCGTACCGACCTGCGCCGGGGTGAGCTGCGGGTCGGCGTACCCGGTCTCGCCGAACAGCGAGACGGAGGCGGCGGACGCGAGCGCGAGCGTGACGCTGATCCGGACGGTCGTGCGGGCGCCGCGGGTGGCGCGGGTACTGCGGGTACTGCTGGTGGTGCTGGTGGTGCGCGTGCTGCCGGTGGTGCTGTCGCTTTCGGCCGGGCCGGTGGCTGAGCCGGTGCGCTTCTTGCGGTGGGCGGGAGTGCGGGCGGGACTGTGTGAGGCCATTGCGGGGCCGTCACTCCTTCCAGGGGACGGCCCGGCGGCGCCTGCACGGGGGAGCAGGACACCGCCGGGCCTTCGGCGGGGGTGACCGGTGCCGTCCTGACCGGGACGGCAAGGGGTGTCGGCCACCTGGGGAGCGACGCTAAACCTGCCGGGGGGCGCGCCGGGCGGCACTGACCGGGACTGCCCCCTATCGGCCGACCCCTGCAAGGAAACGACCGCCGTTCGACCGGTGACCGGGCCCTGGTGCGACCCAACCTGACCGATCGGCCGTTTTTCCGGCTGCCGGCCCGGCTGGCGGCCCCGCTGCCGCGACCCGTGGAAGCGGGCCGCGGTCAGGCCACGCGGCGGGCGGTGGCGAAGGGCATCCAGCTGAGCGGGGCGACCTCGACGAACGCGCCGGTGTGCGGGGCGTGCACGATCTGGCCGTTGCCCAGGTAGATGCCCACATGGGACAGCCCGGAGTAGAAGAAGACCAGGTCACCGGGCCGCAGGTCGGCCTTCGAGACGGCGACGCCCTGCTTGGCCTGGTCGTACGTGGTCCGCCCGAGGGTGACGCCCGCGGCGCGGTAGGCCGCCCCGGTCAGGCCCGAGCAGTCGTACGAGCCGGGACCCGTGGCGCCGTAGACGTACGGCTTGCCGCGCTGGGCGAGCGCGAAGCTGATCGCGGCGGCGGCGCGGCCGGAGGCGGGCCCGCTGTAGGTGTAACTCGTGGTCGAGGTCGAGCCCTTGTGGATGGTCGCGACCTTGGCGCGCTGCTCGGCGGTGAGGCTGTTCAGCAGCTTCTGAGCGGCGGCGAGCTTGGTCTGCACCGTGTTCTTCTGGGTGGTCAGCTGCTTTTGCGCGGTGGTGAGCTGGGTCAGGCTCGCGGTGGCCTGCGCCCGCTGGATCGAGGCCTGCTCCTGCTGGATCTGGAAGTTCTTGAGCGCGTCGGCCTGGGTCGCGGACAGCTGGCTGACCATGTGCGACTGGTTCAGGAACTGCTCGGGGTCGGCGGCGAGCAGCAGCTGCACGGTCTGGTCGATACCGCCGTCGCGGTACTGCTCGCTGGCGAACTGGCCCAGAACCCGGCGCGACTCGTTCATCTGCTGGGTCTTCTGGGCGACCTGCGCGAGCAGCTGGTTGGTCTTGTCGCGCTGGGTCTCGGTCTTTTCCTTGGCCTGGTCGTAATTCTGCGTGGCGACCTCGGCCTGCTGGTTCAGGGTGTCGATCTGCGCCTTGACCTCGGTGATCGAGGGCTTGGGCTTCGCGGGAGCCGCGCTCGCGCTTTCGCTGAGCAGGGTGACCGAGGCGATGGCCGCCGCGGTGACGCCGACCGCCGCACGGGGGGCGGTCGAGGCGAGTATCCGCGGACGCGGCTTGCGGTGCGACGCCACGAAGGCGACTCCTTCCGTGAACCGCCGACCGGGTTAGCTGACGGGTTCGGGCTGGGAAGGTAGCCCTACGGGTCGAACGCTTTCCGGCGTCTGTCCCGATTCACCCCAATGGCGCGTGGTGGGTCCCCGGTTCCGGCCTGGGCCGGATTGAGCGGAGGCGGCGCGGTGCCGGCATTTTCACCGGCGGGGAACGCACCACCTAGCGGGATACCGTACTCAACTTCTCCGAAAGTTGGGACGTTTGGATTGCAACGTGACCGAAATCGCTTTGTGATCTTACGGTTTGTGATCGGCCGGTACGGATTCCGTGCGGGATCAGTACGGACGAACCGCCGCATAGATCGGCATTTCGGTGATCGGGGCGACCTTGACGACCGTTCCCGTGTGCGGAGCGTGGATCATGTTGCCGCCGCCGATGTAGAGGCCGACGTGGCTGGCGTCGCTGTAGAAGAAGATCAGGTCGCCCGGCTCCAGGTCCGACTGCGACACCCGGGTGCCGACGTCCACCTGCTCGCCCGTGGTCCGCGGCAGCCGGATGCCGGCCGCCCTGTACGCCGCCTGCGTCAGGCCCGAGCAGTCGAAGGAGTCGGGCCCCGTCGCGCCCCACACGTACGGCTTGCCCAACTGGCCGCGCGCGAAGGCGATGGCCTTGGCCGACACCGACGCGTTCGCCGGGACGGTGTGCGCGGTCGTGCCCGCGGTCGTACCGGCCTTCTCCGCCGTCTCCGCCTTGGCCTTCTCCTGCGCCGCGATGGCGGCGGCCTTCCTCCTGGCCTCCGCCTCCTGCTGGGCCTGGAGCGCCGCGAGCCGGGCCTTCTCCTGCGCGGTGAGGCTGTTCAGCAGCGTCTGGGCCGCGCCCAGCTTGGTCTGCACATCGGCCTTGGCGGTACGCAGCTGCGCCTGCTGGGTGGTCAGCGTCGCCAGGCTCTTGGCCGCCTCGATGCGCTGCTGGGTGGCCGCCGCCTGCTGCACCCGGTAGGACTCGACGGCCGACTTCTGCCGCTTGCCCAGCAGGCTCGTCAGATGCGCCTGGTCCAGCAGGTCCTGCGGGTCGTCGGCCAGCAGGAAGCGCCCGGTCGAGTCGTCACCGCCCGAGCGGTACTGCGCGGCGGCGTACTGCCCGAGCAGCCGGCGCGAGTCGTTCAGCGCCTGCGTCTTCTGCGCCGCCTGCGCCAGCAGCTTGTTGACGGTGGCGTTCTGCTGGCTCGCCTTCTCCTTGGCGCCGTTGTAGTGCTCGGTCGCCACCTCCGCCTGGTGCGTCAGCGCGTCGACCTTCGCCTTCACCTGGGCGATCGACGGCTGCGGCGCGGGGGTCGCGGGCGCGGCGCCCGCGGTCTCGGAGAACAGGGTCACGGTGGCCAGGGCGGCCGTCGTCAGCCCCACGGCGGTGCGCGGGGCGGTGAGTATCGCGGTGCGGGCCTTACGGTGCGTCGCCATTGCCGGGCGGACTCCTTCCGGATGCTGCCTGGTGCGGCACCGTAGCCGCACGTCGGCGCCGCTGGGAAGAGCGGTGTCCGATAGGCCCGATACCTTTTCGTAATCAAGTCCGGATGTCACGGAGGGTGTAAAAGGTGCTACCGGCGGGGAAGCGGGCGCCACTGTCGGTGCGGGCCTCTAGACTCGGGAGGCGATGAGCAGCCTCTTTGACGACGACTTCCTGCCCGGTCTGCACGTGGCGCCGGAACCCGCCGACCCCGACGCACCGCCGCCCCCGGAGGACTGGGGCGCTGGCGGCGGCGGGCGCGACGCGTACTACCGCAACGGCGCCCCGCGCCCGGCCACCGACCCCGCCCAGCTGCTCGAAGGGCTCAACGAGCAGCAGCGCGCGGCCGTCGAGCACTCCGGCGGGCCGCTGCTCATCGTCGCCGGCGCCGGCTCGGGCAAGACCCGGGTCCTCACCCACCGCATCGCCCACCTGCTCGCCGCCCGCGACGCCCACCCCGGCTCGATCCTCGCGATCACCTTCACCAACAAGGCCGCGGGCGAGATGAAGGAGCGGGTCGAGGAGCTGGTGGGCCCGCGCGCGAAGGTGATGTGGGTCTCCACCTTCCACAGCGCCTGCGTGCGCATCCTGCGCCGCGAGTCGAAGGTGCTCGGCTTCACCTCGTCCTTCTCGATCTACGACGCCGCCGACTCCAAGCGGCTGATGGCCCTGGTCTGCCGGGACCTCGACCTCGACCCGAAGCAGTATCCGCCGAAGTCCTTCAGCGCGAAGGTCTCCAACCTCAAGAACGAGCTGATCGACGAGGAGACCTTCGCCGGACAGGCGGAGAACAGCTTCGAGAAGAAGCTCGCCGAGGCCTACGCGCTCTACCAGGCCCGGCTGCGCGAGGCCAACGCGCTGGACTTCGACGACATCATCATGACCACCGTCAACCTGCTCCAGGCCTTCCCGGACGTGGCCGAGCACTACCGGCGGCGCTTCCGGCACGTCCTGGTCGACGAGTACCAGGACACCAACCACGCCCAGTACACCCTGGTGCGCGAGCTGGTGGGCACCGGCGAGGACACGGCGGAGCTGTGCGTCGTCGGTGACGCCGACCAGTCCATCTACGCCTTCCGCGGCGCCACCATCCGCAACATCCTCCAGTTCGAGGAGGACTACCCGGACGCCCGCACCATCCTGCTGGAGCAGAACTACCGCTCCACGCAGACCATCCTGTCCGCCGCCAACGCCGTCATCGAGCGCAACGCCGGGCGGCGCGCGAAGAACCTGTGGACCGAGTCCGGCGACGGCCCGGTCATCATCGGCTACGCCGCCGACCAGGAGCACGACGAGGCGCAGTTCGTCGCCGACGAGATAGACCGCCTCACCGACGCCGGCGACGCCCGCCCCGGCGACGTCGCCGTCTTCTACCGCACCAACGCGCAGTCCCGTGTCTTCGAAGAGGTCTTCATCCGGGTCGGCCTGCCGTACAAGGTCGTCGGCGGCGTCCGCTTCTACGAGCGGCGCGAGGTCCGAGACGTGCTCGCGTACTTGCGGGTGCTGTCCAACCCCGAGGACGGCGTACCCCTGCGGCGGATCCTCAACGTGCCCAAGCGCGGCATCGGCGACCGGGCCGAGGCGATGATCGACGCCCTCGCGCTGCGCGAGAAGATCTCCTTCGCCGCCGCCCTGCGCCGGGTGGACGAGGCCTACGGCACGGCGGCGCGCTCGGCGAACGCGGTCCGGCGGTTCAACACCCTGATGGACGAGCTGCGCACGATCGTGGAGTCGGGCGCGGGTCCCGCGGTCGTCCTGGAGGCGGTGCTCGAACGCACCGGCTATCTGGCCGAGTTGCAGGCCTCCACCGACCCGCAGGACGAGACCCGGGTGGAGAACTTGCAGGAACTCGCGGCGGTGGCGATGGAATTCGAGCAGGAGCGCGGCGACGACGAGCCAGGCACCCTGTCCGACTTCCTGGAGCGCGTCGCCCTCGTGGCCGACTCCGACCAGATCCCCGACGACGACGCGGAGGCGAACGGCGTCATCACCCTGATGACCCTGCACACCGCCAAGGGCCTGGAATTCCCGGTCGTCTTCCTCACCGGCATGGAGGACGGCGTCTTCCCGCACATGCGGGCGCTGGGCGAGGTCAAGGAGCTGGAGGAGGAGCGGCGGCTGGCCTACGTCGGCATCACCCGCGCCCGCGAACGGCTCTATCTGACCCGCTCGATGATGCGCAGCGCCTGGGGCCAGCCCGCGTACAACCCGCCGTCGCGCTTCCTTGAGGAGATCCCGGCGACGCTGATCGAGTGGAAGCGCACCGGTTCGGCCGCCGGACCGGGCGGCGGCCCGGTGTCGAAGGCGGCGGCGTCACTGTCCACGACGCTGGGCGGCGGCGGGCGGCGGGGCGGTGCCTCCGGCGGCTTCGCGACCCGGCGGTCGGCCGGCGACCGGCCGGTCATCACGCTCAAGGTGGGCGACCGCGTCACCCACGACCAGTTCGGCCTGGGCACAGTCGTCTCGGTCACCGGGCAGCCGGGCGACGAGAAGGCGACGATCGACTTCGGTGACGAGCGGCCCAAGCAGTTGCTGCTGCGCTACGCGCCGGTGCAGAAGCTGTAGGCCGGTGCCGGTGCCGGTGCCGGCTTGGGCGCAGGACCGTGGCGCTGCGGGCTTTCGGGCTCGCCGGTGCTGCGGCCCACGTGCTTACCGCGGGTCGCAGGCGTGCTTATGGCGGGTGGGGAGCGGGCTTATCGCGGGTCGAGGCCGTGCTTGAGCAGCCATGACAGCGGGTCGATCGGTGAACCGCCGTGGGGCCGTACCTCAAGGTGGAGGTGCGGGCCTGTGGTGTTGCCGGTGTTGCCCGAGTAGGCGATGACCGTACCGGCCTTCACCGAACCGCTGCGGATCTTCGTACTGCTCAGATGGCAGTACCAGGTCTCGGTGCCGTCCGGGGCGGTGACGATCGCCATGTTGCCGTAGGAGCTGTTCCACTGCGTGCGGACGGTGCCGTCCGTCACCGCCATCACCGGGGTGCCGACCATGACCGGGAAATCGATACCGGTGTGTACGGCCATCCAGTTGACGCCGGCCTGCCCGAAGTAGGCGCTCAGCCCCTTGTGCTTGACCGGCAGCACGAACTTCGGCCGCAGCGCCTCCTTGCGCGCCGCCGCCGCTGCCGCCGCGGCCTTCGCCGCCGCCTGCCGGTCCTTGAGGTCGATCCGCTCCTGCGTACGGCTGGCGCGGTCCGCGAAGTCGGTGGCGTCCTGGCTCACCCCGGCGAGCTGCCGGTCGAGCTGGGTCGTCGGCGCCTTGCCGGTGGCGGCCTGGGCATCGGTGTGCGCGCTGCCCGAGTCCCCCTGTGCCACGCCCACCCCGGTCACGGCCGCCGCGCCGACCGCCGCCACGCCCATCACGGCGACCGAGGGCACGGCGACGGTGAGCAGCGCGGAGCGCTTGGCGGGCTTGCGGCGCCTGCTGCGGGCCGCCGGGGCGCCGGGCTCGAAGCCGTCGGCGGCGTAGTCGTGCCTCTCGGCGGCGGCTTCGGGCTCCGCGGGCTCGTACGGCTCGTACGTGTACGGGTCGGGCTCGGCTGCCGCCTCGGCGCGGCCGTGGACCTCGGCCGCGAACGGCTCGGGCTCGGCGGCGTACGACACCGGGGCCTCGCGGTACGGGTCGGGCTCGGGCATCGGCGTCTGCTGCGCGTACTGGTGCTGGTCGTGCTCGTACTGCTGCTGCTCGTACGCCTGCGGCGGAAGCTGCTCGTAGACGCCGGTGTCGCCGCTGGCGTCGTAGCCGTAGCCGTACGCCGGGTACGCGCCCGAGTCCCAGTCCTGCTGCGGGTAGCTGCTCTGCTGCTGCGGCTGCTGGTACGACGCGAACTGCTGGGCGTCGTAGGTGCCGGTGTCGTAGTACGTCGCACCGGTCGGGTAGCCGTACGGGTCGTAGCTCTGCTGCGGCTGCTGCGGCTGGGCGTGCTGCTGGCCCTGGCCGTAGTCGTAGCTGTAGCCGGTGCCGTAGGCGTACTCCTGGCCCTGGCCCTGCTGCTCGGCCTGCGGCTGGCCGTAGCCGTACTGCGGAGTCTGCTGCGGGATGTACCCGTACGTCCCGGTCATGGTGTCGTCGGCGAAGACGGTGCCGACAGCTTGGTGCACGCCCGTGGAATAGGCGTCGTACGCGTAAGCGTCGTAGTCGGGGACGTGCCCCGACGGGTGACGTTTGTTCACCGCCAGCTTCTCTTTCGCCTCGGCAGCAGGAGAATTAGCGGTGACTGTAGCCGCCTCCGGGGAAGGCCACAATCTCTGCCCGTAACGTCACGTCCGGCTTGCCCGGCGTTCGGTCGATATCCGACCGTTATGTGTCCGTTATGCCGCCTCGATCGCGGGACGCAGCGGACCGGCGCCCGCGAGGGCCCGGCGGATCTCGGCCACCACCGTGCCGTGCACGGGCAGCGCGAGGTGTCCCACCCCGCTGACCTTGATGTTTTCCACCGGAAGGTCCGGGTGGACCAGGCGCGCGGTCTCCACCGGGATCATCACCTGGTCCAGGTCGCTCCAGAACGCCACGAACCGCGTACGGCACCCGGGCGCGGGCTGCGCCAGCTCGACCAGGACCTCGGAACCCGGCCGCATCTGCCGGATGATCGGATGCGGCGCCAGCACGGGCACCGCCCGGGTGCCGGCATGCGGCGTACCCAGCGTGACCAGCGTACGTACCCGCAGGTCACCGCCCAGTCGCTGAACGTAGTAGCGCGCGATCAGCCCGCCCAGGCTGTGCGCGACGATGTCCACCCGGCGGCGCCCGCTCTGCGCGCAGACCTGCTCCACGTGGCGGCCCAGCAGCTCGGCGGCGGCGCGAATGTCACCGATGAGCGGGGAGTAGTTGAACGCCTGCACCTGCGTCCATCCGTGGTGGTGCAGCGAGTGGCGCAGCACGGCGAAGGCCGAGCGGTTGTCCACGAAGCCGTGCAGCAGGAGAACCGGTGGATGCGCCCTGCCGGTGTCCCGCGCGTGGCCGCGCTCCGGGAGCATCCCGGTCGGATACAGCACCAGGTGCCCCGCCAGGACCGCCAGGTCCATCGCGGTCGCCCTGGCCAGCCCCACCCCGTGCCACAGGCGGCTTCCGGTGCCGTCCGGCTCCTCCTCCCGGCCTGCGTCCGTTCTGGCGCCGTGACCTGCGCCTTTGCCGGTGCCCTGACCTGAGCCCTGCTTCGCCCCCGACGACTGGCCGGCCATGGCCCACCTCCCGTCGCGGCCCCGGAATCCGCACTGACCCCGGTGCCATCGGAGGAACCGGCGCCCGCGGACGGGCCCGCGGATGCCGCGTCACCGCGCTCTGCGGCTGGCGAGAGCGGCAACGCGGCGTCCTGGCGGCGGCTCCTCGGAATCTCGACGGGTCGCCGGTCGGCCCGGGCGTGTCCCTCGCCCGTATGGGCCACCGTCGGCCCGACTTCTGGGGAATGTGTCCCACTGTGTGATTTCCCCCTCGGAGCCGTCCGTAAAACTGACGGGCACTGGACACGGGAGATAACGTTCGTTCACACAGGGCGGTCCGCGGCAAGCGAGGCATACACATGGAGGCAGAGATGGGTGTGTCCGGTCCGATCCGGGTAGTCGTCGCCAAACCGGGACTCGACGGCCACGACCGAGGGGCGAAGGTCATCGCCCGGGCCCTCAGGGACGCGGGCATGGAGGTCATCTACACCGGCCTCCACCAGACCCCCGAGCAGGTCGTGGACACCGCCATCCAGGAGGACGCGGACGCCATCGGCATGTCCATCCTCTCCGGCGCCCACATGACGCTCTTCGCGAAGGTCATCGAGCTGCTCAAGGACCGCGACGCGGAGGACATCAAGGTCTTCGGCGGCGGCATCATCCCCGAGGCGGACATCGCCCCGCTCAAGGCACTCGGCGTCGCCGCGATCTTCACCCCCGGCACCTCCACGGGCGACATCGTGGCCTGGGTCAACGCGAACGTCTCCTCCGCGGCAGCCTGACCCCGCGCGGATGCCCCCGCCGCCAGCCCCGACAAGGCAGCAGGGCGACGGCCCACGGCAAGCGGCACCCACCCAGGGGCGCGAGGAACTGCACGCCCAGCCTCGACGGGGCAGCAGGGCCACGGCCCACCGCAAGTGGCACCCACTTAGGGGCGCGGGGAACTGCGCGACGAGCCCACCACCGGGAGAAGGTCCCGGAGCCGGCCAGCGGGTGCAGCCCGCAGGGTCACCCAGCGCCGCCCGCAGGGCGAAGCTCATCCCACATCGCGGCTCGAAGCCTCAACGTGCTGCCCAGCCGCTGAAACGCCTCCCCCCAGTACGCGGCAGCGCCCGGCGCCCCATCAGCCGGCTCCTCCCCGGCCGAGGCCAGCGCAGCGACCTGCTCCGCGCTCGCAGGGTCGAGGCAGCGCTCGGCCAGCCCCATCACCCCGCTGAAACTCCACGGATAGCTGCCCGCGTCCCGCGCGATGTCGAGCGCGTCGGTCACCGCCCGCCCCAGCGGCGCGGCCCACGGCACCGCGCACACTCCGAGCATCTGGAACGCCTCGGACAGCCCGTGCGAGGCGATGAACGCCGCGACCCATTCCGCCCGCTCCTCCCCGGGCAGTATCGACAGCAGCTTCGCCGGGTCGCCGACCGCCCCGAGCGGTCCTGACGGTGCCGGCGGCGGCCCGAGCAGCGCCCGCGCCCACTCGGTATCCCGCTGCCGGACGGCGGCCCTGCACCAGGCCGCGTGCAGATCGGGCTGCCAGTCGTCCAGCACGGGCAGCCCGATGATCTGCTCGGGGGTGCGGCCCCCGAACCGCGCCCGCCAGGTCGCCAACGGCGCCGCGTCGACCAACTGGCCCAGCCACCACGCCCGCTCCCCGCGCCCGTTGGGCGGTCGCGGGGCGACCCCGTCCCGTTCCATCGCCGCGTCGCACTCGTAGGGCGCCTCCACCGAAATGCCGTCGGGGCCGAGGGATATGCAACTGCGCGCGCGGGCCGCCATCCGCGCGGCCAGCGCGGATTCCGGCAGCGCGGAGAGCAGTTCGGCCGCGGTCGCCCGTACGTTGCGGCTGCGGTCGCTCAGCGCCTGGTCGAGGAACGGCTCGTCCGCCGCGGACAGCCCGGTCCGCAGCGAGTCGACGAACATCAGCCGGTCCTCGGCGCGCTCGCTCTTCCACGTCGCGGCCAGCAGCGCGAGCGCGGTCGCGGGCCCGGTCAGCCGCAGTCGGCTCAGCAGGGCGATCCGCTCGGCGAACAGCCCTTCCTCCCACAGCCGTTCCGCCTGCTCGCGCCCTTCCGGGTCGGGTCCCGGAACCGCTCCCGCGCCGGCCCGCAACGCGTACTTCCAGTCCGGGTTCAGCCCGGCGAGCCAGCGCCCGCGGGGGCCGGCGAAGGCCAGCGCGTCCGCCCGCAGATCCGTCCGCGCCCGGGCCGCGTCCAGCAACGCCGGCAGTGTCTCCGGCGGGGCCGCGTAGCCCTCGCGGTGTGCCGCCGCCAGCCACTGCGGCAGCAGTTCGGCCAGATTCGGCGCCGAGCCGCGCCGGTTTCCGCTGGTGCCGCCGGCGCGGTCGGTCAGCAGCGTCTCCAGCCGGCGGCGTGCCGCGGGCGGCAACTCCGCGCGCCGGTCCTCCGGCGCCACCGTCGGCCGCTGCCCGGCCACGGCGGGCCGCAGCCCGGCCCGCCGCCGTACCGCCCCGGCCGCCGCGGCGTCCAGCAGCCCCGCGGCGGTCTCCGCCGCGTCCCCCACCACCCCGCCCGGGCGCCGCCGCTCCGTCCAGAGCAACGCGCTTCCGACGAGGTCGTCCCACCCGATGTCCATTCGAGTCCCTCCTCGTTCAGTCCCGACGATCGCGCCGCGGCTGAGCGTATGTACGTGCCCGTACCCCCGCGACCCCCTGTCGTGCCGGGTCGCCCCAGCCCGGCCCCGAGGAAATTGCCGGGTACCCCCCAGCACCTCCCAGGGCCCTGCCTCTTGTGGTGTGTCCTCCGGCCGAAGAACCGCCAGGATGCGTCACCCCCTACAGAGCGATCGGTATCGGCGACGCCCGCGTCCACCCAGCAAGGGGGCGCAGGCCGGTGGGGCCGGCCTCGGCGAACAGGGTGACGGGGCGCCCCCCGGATATGGCGGCGAGCCGCCAGTGATCGGCCCCGAGCAGCGGCACCGCCGCATCCGCGCTGTCGGCCACGTGCCAACGGTCCTGCCCGGGCAGGGGGACGACGTCGGTGAGGAGGACGGGCCACGCGTCGAGCCAGGGATCGTCGGCCAGGGCGGTGCCGTAGGAGTCGAGCGCGGGGCCGACCGCCGTGCCGGGCGGCACCTCCTCGGGCAGGCCCATGCCGTAGCGCGTGCCGAGGACCGCGCGGAGCGGCACCGCGGCCGGGTGGAAGGCCAACTCGGCATCGAGCACCGTGCCGACGCGCAGGGCGAGTTCGGGGGCCCGGCCTGCCGCACCGAAGGAGAGGACAAGAGCGAAGCGTCCCGACGCGCCGTCGTACAGCCAGATCCGCCGGGTCGTCAGCCGCTCGTCCGCCGTGTCGTACTGCGCGAGGACCAGCCACTGCCCTCTGACCAGCGGCCCCGCCAGCAATTCGGCGGAGTCGACGGTGAAGCCGATCCTGGTCCGCACCGTCTCGGCCAGCGGCGCCGGGAGCCGCTGGCGCCCGAGGAAGCCGCGGGCCAGCAGATGCAGCAGGCCCGTCTCCTCCAGCATGCGGGACGGCCAGTCACCCCCGGAGCCGGCCACCGTGCTCAGCTCGCGCACCCGGGCGGCGAGCCCGGGGGCCTGCGCGTCCACCATCCGGGCTGCGATCTCGTCCCACTGCTGATATCCGGCGCGGTCGGACCCCGCGAGACCGCTTCTCAGCAGATCGGTGAGCCGCTGCTCCAGTTCGACCGCGCCGCCCTCCACCCGGACCGCCCGGCGCTCCGCCCGCTTCTTCGCCGCTTCCTGGCCGCCCGGCGCGGCCCCGGGACCTGGCACGGCGGCGGCAGCCGCTTCCGCTTTCCTGTGGCGTGCCGCCGTCCACTGCTCGGCCCACTCCGGCTCGGCCGCCCCCGCGGCCACCGGCCCGCCATCTCCGGCCGCCCACAGCAGCAGCAGGCCCAGCGCGTGCTTGCACGGGAACTTCCGGCTCGGGCACGAGCACGCGAAAGCGGGGCCGCTCAGATCGACGACCGTCTGATAGGGCCTGCTGCCGCTGCCCGCGCACAGCCCCCACACCGCCGTGCCCGCCGCGCCCGTGCCGGACCACGGCGCGGGCGCCGCGAGCCGCGCGCCCGCCGTGCGTGATGCTGCGTCAGGTGCGAGCGCGAGCACCTGGTCCGCTGTCCACCGAGCTTCCGTGTCCTCCATGCAGACCACGCTAGGACCGACCACTGACAATCCCTCTGACCTGCGTGGATAGCGGGCTGTGACGGATTGTCAGTGGTCGGGTGCAAAGTGGGAACAGCACGGACCGAAGGGGGTCCGTTCGACGAGTGGGGGACAGCCATGACCGCTACGACGAGCGCCGCGGCCGGCGCCGAGCAGGCCCTGCGGCCGCACGCCGAGGAGGCCTTCGCGGCCGAGCTCGTCGCGCTCGCCGCCGTCGACGACCGCCCGCGCCCGGCGCGCTGGAATCTGTCCCCGTGGGCGGTCGCCACGTATCTGCTGGGAGGGACGCTGCCGGACGGCACGGTCGTCACACCCAAGTACGTGGGTCCGCGGCGGATCGTCGAGGTGGCCGTCACCACCCTGGCGACCGACCGGGCGCTGCTGCTGCTCGGGGTGCCCGGCACCGCGAAGACCTGGGTGTCGGAGCATCTGGCCGCCGCGATCAGCGGCGACTCGACCCTGCTCGTCCAGGGCACCGCGGGCACCCCCGAGGAGGCGATCCGCTACGGGTGGAATTACGCCCAGCTGCTCACCCACGGCCCGAGCACTGCCGCGCTGGTGCACAGTCCGGTGATGCGGGCGATGGCCGAGGGCCGGATCGCCCGGGTGGAGGAGCTGACCCGTATCCCGGCCGATGTGCAGGACGCGCTGATCACGATCCTGTCGGAGAAGACGCTGCCGATCCCCGAGCTGGGCACGGAGACACAGGCCGTCCGCGGCTTCAACCTCATCGCGACCGCCAACAACCGCGACCGCGGGGTCAACGACCTGTCGAGCGCGCTGCGCCGCCGGTTCAACACGGTGGTGCTGCCGCTGCCCGCGAGCGCGGAGGACGAGGTGGAGATCGTGTCGCGCCGGGTCGAGCAGATCGGCCGCGGCCTCGACCTGCCGGCCGCGCCCCGGGGCGCCGACGAGATCCGCCGGGTCGTCACGGTCTTCCGTGAACTCCGCGGCGGCGTCACGGAGGACGGCCGTACCAAGATCAAGTCCCCCTCGGGCACGCTGTCGACGGCCGAGGCGATCTCGGTGGTGACCAACGGCCTCGCGCTGGCGGCGCATTTCGGCGACGGGGTGCTGCGCGCGGGCGACATCGCGGCCGGCGTCCTCGGCGCCGTCGTGCGCGACCCGGCGGCGGACCGCCTGGTGTGGCTGGAGTATCTGGAGACGGTGATCAGGGAGCGGGACGGCTGGAAGGACTTCTACCGTGCCTGCCGCGAGGTGACGTCATGACGCCGCCGACCGCCCCGGGTCCGGCCGTGTCGGACGCCGCCGACCGCGCGGCGGCCACTGCGGCGGCGCATACGGCCGGCGCCGACGTCCCGGAGGGCGTCGTCCTGCTGGGGGTGCGGCATCACGGGCCGGGGTCCGCGCGGGCGGTGCTGGCCGCGTTGGACGCGTACCGGCCGCAGGCGGTCCTGATCGAGGGGCCGCCGGAGGCCGACGTGCTGGTCGCGCTGGCCGCCGACCCCGCGATGCGCCCGCCGGTGGCGCTGCTGGCCCATGTGGTGGACGACGCGGCGCGGGCCGCCTTCTGGCCGTTCGCCGAGTTCTCGCCCGAGTGGGTCGCGCTGCGCTGGGCCGCGAAGGCGGGCGCCGAGGTCCGCTTCATCGACCTGCCGGCCGCCCACAGCCTGGCCCTGCGCGCGCCGACCGGCGAGGAGCCCGCACCGCCCGCCGTCCCCGAGGGTGTCCCGGCGGCGCCCGGCGCGGGTCCTGGCGGCATCGACGTGCGGGTCGACCCGCTGGCGGTGCTGGCGGAGACGGCCGGGTACGACGACCCGGAGCGCTGGTGGGAGGACGCGGTCGAGCACCGGGGCGGGGCGGACGAGGGTGATCCGCTGGCGCCGTTCGCCGCGCTCGCCGAGGCGATGGCCGCGATCCGCGCGCTCCACGGGGACGGCGGGCACGACCAGGACCCGGTGCGGGAGGCGCATATGCGGCTCCGGCTGCGCGAGGCACGGCGGGCGTACGAACGGACGGCTGTGGTGTGCGGGGCGTGGCATGTGCCCGCGCTCGCCGGGCGTACGGCGGTGGCCGCGGACCGACAGCTGCTCAAAGGGCTGCCGAAGGCGAAGGTCGAGACGACGTGGGTGCCGTGGACGCACCGCAGGCTGGCCCGGGCGAGCGGATACGGCGCGGGGATCGACTCGCCGGGCTGGTATCGGCATCTGTTCACCGCCGCCGACCGGCCGGTCACCCGGTGGATGACCAAGGTCGCGGGGCTGCTGCGGGAGGAGGACCTGCCGGTCTCGTCGGCGCATGTCATCGAGGCGGTGCGGCTCGCCGAGACGCTCGCGGCGATGCGCGGCCGTCCGCTGGCCGGGCTCGGCGAGACGACGGACGCGATCCGGGCCGTGATGTGCGACGGCTCCGATGTGCCGCTGGCGCTGATAAGGGACCGGCTGGTGGTCGGCGATGTGCTCGGCGAGGTGCCGCCGGACGCGCCCGCGGTGCCGCTGGCCCGCGACCTGGCCAGGGAGCAGCGTACTTTGCGGTTGAAGCCCGAGGCGCTGGACCGCGAGCTGGATCTGGACCTGCGCAAGGACATTGACGCGGCCCGCAGCCGGCTGCTGCACCGGCTGGCGCTGCTCGGCGTCGGCTGGGGCGAGCCGGCCAGGGGCCGGGACGGCAAGGGCACCTTCCGGGAGACCTGGCGGCTGCGCTGGGAGCCGGAGTTGGCGGTGCGGGTCGCCGAGGCCGGGATATGGGGGACGACGGTGGCGTCGGCGGCCACGGCGAAGGCGGAGGACGCAGCGGCGCATTCCGCCACGCTCGCCGAGGTCACCGCCGCAGCCGAGGCGTGCCTGCTGGCCGGGCTGCCGGACGCGCTGCCCGTGGTGATGCGGGTGCTGGCCGACCGGGCGGCCCTGGACACCGATGTCGCGCACCTGGCGGCGGCGCTGCCCGCGCTGGTGCGGGCGGTGCGTTACGGGGATGTGCGCGGCACGGACTCGGCAGCGCTCGGCGAGGTCGCGGAGGGCCTGGCGCTGCGGATCTGCGTCGGGCTGCCGCCGGCCTGCACGGGTCTGGACGCGGACAGTGCCGCGGCCGTGCGCGCGCAGGTGGACGAGGTGCACCGGGCGGTCGCCCTGCTCCCGGACCCGGCGCTGCGGGACCGCTGGGCCGCCGCCCTGCGCACCCTGGCCGACCGCGACGAGGCGATACCGGGGCTGCTGCGCGGAGCCGCCGCCCGGCTGCTGCTGGACGACGGGCGGCTGGACGCGGAGCAGGCCGCCCGGCTGATGGGCCTGGCGCTGTCCGCGGGGACGGGACCGGCGGAGTCGGCGGGCTGGATCGAGGGCTTCCTCGCAGGCGGCGGAATGCTGCTGGTGCACGACGAGAAGCTGCTGGCGCTGGTGGACGGCTGGCTCGGCGGGGTGACGGCGGAGGCGTTCAGCGATGTGCTGCCGCTGCTGCGGCGGACGTTCGCCGAGTTCGAGCCGGGGGTGCGGCGCACGGTCGGCGAGCTGGCGCGGCGCGGGCCGTCGGCGGTACGGCGGCGGGGCGGAGAGGCGGCGGAGCCGGGGCTGCCCGGTTTCGGCACCACCCTCGACCCGGCCCGCGCGGAGGCGGCGGCGCACACCGTACGGCTGCTGCTGGGCACGACGACGACGACCGATCTGGGCACGCACGGGGATGGGGGAGCGGACGATGACTGACACGGGGGGCGCCGCGAGCGCCGAGTACGCCGACGAGCGGCTGCGGCGCTGGCGGCTGGTGCTGGGCGGCGGTCCGGCGTCCGACGGCACGGGTTACGAGCTGGCGGGGCGTGACGCGGCGATGGACCGCACGCTCACCGCGCTGTACGGCTCGGGTGGCGCGGGCGGGCAGCCGGGCCGGGCCGGCGAGCGTACGGCCGGGCTCGGCGGGTCGGCGCCGCAGGTCGCCCGCTGGCTCGGCGATATCCGCCGGTATTTCCCCAGTTCCGTCGTCCAGGTCATGCAGCGGGACGCCATCGACCGGCTCGGGCTGTCGGCGCTGCTGCTGGAGCCCGAGATGCTGGAGGCGGTGGAGGCCGACGTCCACCTGGTCGGCACCCTGCTGTCGCTGAACAAGGCGATGCCCGAGACGACCCGGGAGACCGCGCGGGCCGTGGTCAGGAAGGTGGTCGACGACCTGGAGTCACGGCTCGCGACCCGCACCCGGGCCACGCTGACCGGGGCGCTCGACCGGTCGGCGAAGGTCAGCAGGCCCCGGCACGGCGACATCGACTGGGACCGCACCATCTGCGCCAACCTCCAGCACTATCTGCCCGAGCACGGCACGGTCGTCCCGCAGCGGCTGATCGGCTACGGTCGCGCGGACCGGTCGGTGAAGAAGGACGTGGTGCTGTGCGTCGACCAGTCCGGATCGATGGCCGCGTCCGTCGTCTACGCGTCGGTCTTCGGCGCGGTCCTCGCCTCGATGCGGTCCATCAACACCCGCCTCGTGGTCTTCGACACCGCGGTGGTGGACCTGACCGAGCAACTGGACGACCCGGTCGACGTGCTGTTCGGCACCCAGCTGGGCGGCGGCACCGACATCAACCGGGCGCTGGCGTACTGCCAGTCGCTCATCACCCGTCCGGCGGAAAGCGTGGTCGTACTGATCAGCGACCTCTACGAGGGCGGCATCCGGGACGAGATGCTGAAAAGGGTGGCCGCGATGAAGGCGTCGGGGGTGCAGTTCGTGGCGCTGCTCGCACTGTCCGACGAGGGCGCCCCCGCCTACGACCGGGAGCACGCGGCAGCGCTGGCCGCGCTCGGCGCCCCCGCCTTCGCCTGCACGCCCGACCTCTTCCCCGAGGTGATGGCCGCCGCCATCGAGAAGCGCCGGATCCCGATACCCGAGGCGTGACCCCCGGGAAGCGCACGGCGATCTGTGACCGTTCTCACCGCTCGCAACCGATCAGCGATTTAGGACGCGCCCGTGCACGGCGATAACCTGCAAGACGGACATGCCGCGTACTCGGACACCGCGTGCGCTTCCCTGGTGACAGCTGGTGACGTGCGGTCGCCCTGCCCGTAGCGGCACGCCCAGCCGGCAGGCGGCGCTGCACTCATGGCGGCAGCCTCCTGCCGACGCCGGAGTGACATCCAGCCTTACTTCCAGCGGATTCCAGGGAAAAGGGAGACGGACGCGCGTGGACCTGTTCGAGTATCAGGCGAGGGATCTCTTCGCCAAGCACGGTGTACCGGTGCTGGCCGGTGAAGTCATCGACAAGCCTGAAGCGGCACGCGCGGCGGCGGAGCGACTCGGCGGCCGAGCGGTCGTCAAGGCGCAGGTCAAGGTAGGCGGCCGCGGCAAGGCCGGCGGCGTGAAGCTGGCCGCTGACCCGGCCGACGCGGTGGCCAAGGCCGAGGCCATCCTCGGTATGGACATCAAGGGCCACACCGTCCAGAAGGTGATGCTCGCCGAGACCGCGGACATCAAGGAGGAGTACTACGTCTCCTTCCTGCTGGACCGCACCAACCGCACCTTCCTGGCCATGGCGTCGGTCGAGGGCGGCGTCGAGATCGAGGTCGTCGCCGAGGAGAACCCTGACGCGCTCGCCAAGGTCGCGGTGGACGCCCTGGAGGGCGTGACCCCGCAGAAGGCCGCCGAGATCGTCGCCGCGGCGAAGTTCCCGGCCGACATCGCCGACCAGGTCGCCGATGTGCTCCAGCAGCTGTGGACCGTCTTCATCAAGGAAGACGCCCTGCTGGTCGAGGTCAACCCGCTGGTCAAGACCGGCGAGGGCAGGATCGTCGCGCTCGACGGCAAGGTCTCGCTCGACGAGAACGCCGCCTTCCGGCAGCCCGAGCACGAGGCGCTGGAGGACAAGGCCGCCGCCAACCCGCTGGAGGCCAAGGCCAAGGCCAAGGGCCTCAACTACGTCAAGCTCGACGGCCAGGTCGGCATCATCGGCAATGGCGCGGGCCTGGTCATGTCCACCCTCGACGTCGTCGCCTACGCCGGTGAGGCGCACGGCGGCGTCAAGCCCGCCAACTTCCTGGACATCGGCGGCGGCGCCTCCGCCGAGGTCATGGCCAACGGCCTGGAGATCATCCTCGGCGACCCGGACGTGCGGTCGGTGTTCGTCAACGTCTTCGGCGGCATCACCGCCTGCGACGAGGTCGCCAACGGCATCGTGCAGGCGCTGGAACTGCTCAAGTCCAAGGGCGAGGAAGTCACCAAGCCGCTGGTCGTGCGTCTGGACGGCAACAACGCGGAGCTGGGTCGGAAGATCCTTTCCGACGCGAACCACCCCCTGGTCCAGCGGGTGGACACCATGGACGGCGCGGCCGACAAGGCCGCCGAGCTGGCCGCGAAGTAAGGGACGAGGACACAAGACAACCATGGCTATCTTCCTCACCAAGGACAGCAAGGTCATCGTCCAGGGCATGACCGGCGCCACCGGCATGAAGCACACCACGCTGATGCTCGGCGACGGCACGAACATCGTCGGCGGTGTCAACCCGCGCAAGGCCGGCACCACCGTCACCTTCGACCAGGGCCGCGAGGTCCCGGTCTTCGGCAGCGTCAAGGAGGCCATCGAGGCCACCGGCGCGGACGTGACGGTCATCTTCGTCCCGGAGAAGTTCACCAAGGACGCCGTGGTCGAGGCCATCGAGGCCGAGATCCCGCTGGCCGTCGTCATCACCGAGGGCGTCGCGGTGCACGACTCCGCCGCGTTCTGGGCGCTGGCCCAGCAGAAGGGCAACAAGACCCGCATCATCGGCCCGAACTGCCCCGGCCTGATCACCCCCGGCCAGTCCAACGCCGGCATCATCCCGGGCGACATCACCAAGCCCGGACGCATCGGCCTGGTGTCGAAGTCCGGCACTCTGACGTACCAGATGATGTACGAGCTGCGGGACATCGGCTTCTCGTCCGCGGTCGGCATCGGCGGCGACCCGGTCATCGGCACCACGCACATCGACGCGCTCGCCGCGTTCGAGGCCGACCCCGACACCGACCTGATCGTGATGATCGGTGAGATCGGCGGCGACGCCGAGGAGCGGGCCGCGGCCTACATCGAGAAGAACGTGACGAAGCCGGTCGTCGGCTACGTCGCCGGGTTCACCGCGCCCGAGGGCAAGACCATGGGCCACGCCGGCGCCATCGTCTCCGGCTCCTCCGGCACGGCGCAGGCCAAGAAGGAGGCCCTGGAGGCCGCGGGCGTCAAGGTCGGCAAGACCCCGTCCGAGACCGCCCGGCTGGCCCGCGAGATCCTCGTCGGCTGACGTCAGGCTGCTTGCCAGGCCGTTCGTCCGGCCTACGACGGCGTGGACCCGGAGCGGGTCCACGCCGTCGTCGTGCCGTACGTCAGGTGCCCGCCGGCTGCTCGGCCCGCTGCTGGTGCGCGGGGCCGCGCGGGGGCGGGGCGGCCTGCTGCGGCCCCGCGACCATGCACACGAGGGTGGCCAGCACGAGCCCGCCGGCCATCGCGAGGACCCCGGCCGTACGCCGCCGCGTCCCGCGCTCGCTCGCGGCCCGTACGCCCGACGGCGCATCATCGGGGACGTCCGGCTCCGCCGCCAGCAGGGCGGCCAGGAGGGCCGTCGCGTCGCCGCCGTCGTAGTCGTCGGGCGCCGCCGCGGCCAACTCCCGCCGAGCGCCGATGATCCGGGACGCGGCGGCCGTCGTGCTCGACTCGGCCTCGGCGGCCGTTTCCGCCAGGGTCAGCCCCAGCCCGTCGTGCAGCAGCAGCGCCCGCCGCCGCTCCGGCCGCAGCCGCACCAGCGCCTGCGGCAGCCCGGCCCCGGCTGTCGGCCGGGCCTTGCGCCGCCCCGGCAGCCGCTGCTGCCAGGGTGCCAGCGCGTACGTGTGCGCGGCTGCCCGCACCCATCCCACCGGGTCGCTGTCCCGCGCCACCTCGGGCCACTGCTGCCAGGCCGCGTCGAACGCCCGCTGCACGGCGCGCCCGGCCAGTGCCCGGTCCCCGGTCAGCACGGCGACCTGCCGCCGCAGGTCGGCGGCGCTGCGCCGGTAGAGCGCGTCGAACGCGTCCGCGGGGGCGGCGGTGTCGGCTGGTGTTCGCGCTTGTGCTGGCGCGAGGACGGTCGCGCCGACCGGCCGGTAGACGATCCGCACGCGTACGGGACCGGGCGCGGGCCTCCGCGGACGGTCGGTCAGGGGACCCGGCTTGCGCGGACGGGAGGTCTTGGGGCCGGGCGGGGGAGCGGGAGGCGTGACGTTCGCGAACCCGTGCGGGTGCGCTGCGCCGGCTCGGGTGGAGGG
>NZ_JAJSYW010000031.1:0-65845 GCF_036815005.1 Streptomyces sp. IBSBF 2435
ACGCCCGGTTACATTCCGAACCCGGAAGCTAAGCCTTTCAGCGCCGATGGTACTGCAGGGGGGACCCTGTGGGAGAGTAGGACACCGCCGAACAATTATTAGAGGCCTGGCCTCGGATCCTTGATCCGAGGCCAGGCCTTTTTTGTGCCTGGGGTAGAGTCGGCCCGCAATGTTCGCACGTAGATACAGCAGGAGGGGACCCGGTGGAGGTCCAGGAGACACGGGTGCAAACGGATCGGATCTTCACGATCCCGAACATCCTCAGTATGGCCCGCCTGGTCGGCGTGCCGGTGTTCCTGTGGCTGATTCTGTGGCCCGAGTTCGGCGGCCCCAAGGCTGACGGGTGGGCACTGCTGGTGCTGGCGTTCAGCGGTGTGAGCGACTATCTGGACGGCAAGCTCGCCCGGCGATGGAATCAGATCAGCAGCCTCGGCCGGCTCCTCGACCCCGCCGCCGACCGGCTGTTCGTGCTGTCCACCCTGGTCGGCCTCACCTGGCGGGGGATCCTGCCGCTGTGGGTCACCACCCTGCTGCTCGCCCGTGAGGCGATGATGGCCGTGATGCTGCTGATTCTCAGGAGACACCACTACGGCCCACCCCAGGTGAACTTCATCGGGAAAGCGGCTACCTTCAACCTCATGTACGCCTTTCCGCTGCTGCTGCTCAGCGACGGCAGCGGTTGGCTTGCGACACTGGCAGCTGTTTTCGGCTGGGCGTTCACTGTTTGGGGTACAACCCTGTACTGGTGGGCAGGGATCCTCTACGTGGTACAGGTCCGCCGACTTGTCAGGGCGGACACCACGGCTGACTGAGTCACGAGGAGGATGTTTCCGACATGAAAGCGGTTGTTATGGCCGGCGGCGAGGGTACCCGCCTTCGCCCAATGACCTCAAGCATGCCCAAACCTCTGCTCCCAGTGGTGAATCGGCCGATCATGCAGCACGTCTTGACGCTGCTCAAGAGGCACGGACTCACTGAGACGGTCGTCACAGTCCAGTTCCTCGCGTCCCTGGTGAAGAATTATTTCGGGGACGGCGAAGAATTCGGTATGGAGCTGACCTACGCGAACGAGGAGAAGCCGCTCGGCACCGCGGGCAGTGTCAAGAACGCCGAGGACGCCCTTAAGGACGATTCGTTCCTGGTGATCTCGGGTGACGCGCTCACGGATTTTGACCTCACCGAGCTGATCGAGTTCCACAAGCAGAAGGGCGGCCTCGTCACCGTCTGCCTCACCCGTGTGCCCAATCCTCTGGAGTTCGGCATCACGATTGTGGACGACGAGGGCCGGGTCGAGCGGTTCCTGGAGAAGCCGACATGGGGCCAGGTCTTCTCCGACACGGTGAACACCGGCATCTACGTCATGGAGCCGGAGGTCTTCAACTACGTCGAAGCCGATGTCTCGGTCGACTGGTCGGGTGACGTCTTCCCGCAGCTGATGAAGGAAGGCAAGCCCATCTACGGCTTCATCGCCGAGGGCTACTGGGAGGATGTCGGCACTCACGAGAGCTATGTGAAGGCGCAGGCGGACGTTCTTGAGGGCAAGGTCGACGTCGATGTCGACGGCTTCGAGATCTCTCCCGGCGTGTGGGTGGCCGAGGGCGCCGAGGTGCACCCGGACGCCATCCTGCGCGGGCCGCTGTTCATCGGTGACTACGCCAAGGTCGAGGCCGGCGCGGAGATCCGCGAGCACAGCGTCATAGGGTCCAACGTCGTGGTGAAGACGGGTGCGTTCCTCCACAAGGCCGTGGTGCACGACAACGTCTACATCGGCCCGCAGACGAACCTGCGGGGCTGTGTGATCGGCAAGAACACCGATGTGATGCGGGCCGCCCGGATCGACGACGGTGCCGTGATCGGCGACGAGTGCCTGATCGGCGAGGAGTCGATCATCGCGGGCAACGTCCGGGTCTATCCGTTCAAGACGATCGAGGCCGGCGCCTTCGTCAACACCTCGGTGATCTGGGAGTCCCGCGGCCAGGCGAACCTGTTCGGCGCCCGCGGGGTGTCCGGCATCCTGAACGTCGAGATCACTCCCGAGCTGGCCGTACGACTGGCGGGGGCGTACGCGACGACGCTCAAGAAGGGCGCCACCGTCACCACCGCACGTGACCACTCCCGTGGTGCGCGCGCACTCAAGCGAGCGGTGATCTCGGCCCTCCAGACCAGCGCGATCGAGGTCCGGGACCTGGAGAACGTACCGATGCCGGTGGCCCGGCAGCAGACCGCCCGCGGCAGCGCGGGCGGCATCATGATCCGCACCTCGCCGGGGCGGCCCGACTCGCTCGACATCATGTTCTTCGACGAGCGGGGCGCCGACCTGTCGGCGGCCGGCCAGCGCAAGCTGGACCGGGTCTTCGCCCGGCAGGAGTACCGCAGGGCCTTCCCCGGCGAGATCGGCGACCTGCGGTTCCCGTCGACGGTCTTCGACTCGTACACCGGCGCGCTGCTGCGTGCGGTGGACATCTCGGGTATCGCCGAGTCGGGCCTGAAGGTCGTGGTGGACGCCGCCAATGGCAGTGCGGGGCTCGTCCTGCCCTCGCTGCTCGGCCGGCTCGGGGTCGATTCGCTGATGGTCAACCCGGGTCTGGACGAGGCGCGTCCCACCGAGACCGAGGAGGCGCGCAGGGCCGGGCTCGTACGGCTCGGCGAGATCGTGTCGTCGGCGCGGGCCGCCTTCGGCGTGCGGTTCGACCCGGTCGGCGAACGGCTGTCCCTGGTGGACGAGCGCGGGCGGATCGTGGAGGACCACCGGGCGCTGCTGGTGCTGCTCGACCTGGTGGCCGCGGAGCGGCGCAGCGGGCGGGTGGCGCTGCCGGTCACCACGACCAGGATCGCCGAGCAGGTGGCCGCCTACCACGGCACCCAGGTCACCTGGACGATGACGTCGCCCGACGACCTGACCCGGGTCGGCCGGGAGGAGGGCACGATCTTCGGCGGTGACGCCAGCGGCGGTTTCATCGTGCCGGAGTTCAGCAGCGTCTTCGACGGTTCCGCGGCCTTTGTGCGGCTGATCGGCCTGGTGGCGCGCACCCAGCTCACCCTCAGCCAGATCGACGCCCGTATCCCGCAGGCGCACGTCCTCAAGCGGGACGTGCCGACCCCGTGGGCGGTCAAGGGCTCGGTCATGCGCCGGGTGGTCGAGGAGGCCGGAGAGCGGTCGGTGGACACCACTGACGGCGTACGGGTCGTGGAGTCCGACGGGCGCTGGATCATGGTGCTGCCGGACCCGGCGGAAGCGGTCACCCACCTGTGGGCGGAAGGCCCGGACGACGCCTCGGCTCAGGCGCTGCTCGACGAGTGGTCGCAGGTCGTGGAGGGCGCCGGGGAGTGACCCCGCGGTGAATCCGCAGCCGAACGGCGTGCCGCGAGGGGGCCGTTCGAGTGTGGTGGTCACGACGTGCGACGATGTGCGGCATGCCGCAGCCGCGATCCGATCGGAGCAGCCCCGCGCGCGGGGCTGCTCCTCGGCGGCCCGACGCCTCGATGTTCCTGCTCACCAATGTCATGGAGCACAGCCTCGACGACGGATACGCCGAGGCTGCGGCCCGCCGCGGCCAGGTCGGCACGTCCCGTCTGCCGACGTCGCTCAGCGGCCGGCTCGGGCTGGCCGGGGGCCTGGTGCTGGCCGCGATCGTGCTCACGGTCGGGGCCGCCCAGGCACATCGGGCGGCCCCGACCGAGGCCAAGGAGCGGCAGAAGCTGATTGACCGCGTCCAGTCGGAGACCAGGAGCGCGGACAGCCTGCAGAACAACGTCGACAGCCTGCGCGACACAGTGTCCGCGGAACAGCGTGCGGCGCTGCAGGACCACGGCGGCGACGACAGCCGGCTGCTCGAACTGCTGGCGGGCGGGACGCCCGCGCACGGTCCGGGGGTGAAGCTGGTCGTGGACGACGCCAAGGAGGCTTCCCAGGGCGGCACCGGCGGCCCGCGGGAGAGCAGCGGGTTCTCCGATACCGGGCGGGTCCGCGACCGCGACATGCAGCGCGTGGTGAACGGCCTGTGGGCGTCCGGCGCGGAGGCGATCACGGTCAACGGGCAGCGCCTGACGGCACTGTCGGCGATCCGGGCCGCCGGAGACGCCATACTGGTCGACAACAGACCGCTGGTGCCGCCGTACACGGTGCTGGCGATCGGTGACGGGGAAAAGCTGAGCACGGCCTTCCAGGACAGTGCGGACGGTCAGTATCTGCACGTGCTGGAGCAGAACTACGGGATCCGGGCGAGCGTCACCGTGGAGAAGGACGTCCGCCTGCCGGCCGCGCCCAGCCTGATCGTGCGGTACGCCCGGCCGGCCGGGGGCAGCAGCGGGCCGGCGGACAACGCCGCAAAAGGGAAGGGATCGTAGTGATCGCCGTACTGGGCCTCGTCGTGGGAGTCGTGGTCGGTCTCGTGGTGCGCCCCGTGGTGCCGACCGGGGTCGAGCCGTACCTCCCGATCGCCGTGGTCGCCGCGCTCGACGCCGTCTTCGGCGGCCTGCGCGCGATGCTCGACGGGATCTTCGACGACAAGGTCTTCGTGGTCTCCTTCCTGTCCAACGTGGTCGTGGCCGCGCTGATCGTCTTCCTCGGCGACAAGCTCGGGGTGGGCGCGCAGCTGTCGACCGGTGTGGTGGTCGTGCTCGGGATCAGGATCTTCTCCAACGCCGCGGCCATCCGCCGCCACGTCTTCCGGGCGTGACCGCGCGATGAGCGACGAGCGCGACGACGAACGCGATCACCGGCCGGGCACTGGGTCCGCCTCCGGGCCCGGCCCCGAGCCGGCGGAGACTCCGGCCGGCCCGACCTCGCCCGGCCGGATCCCGGCGGAGCCGCCCGGCCCGACAGCGCCGGAGCCCGCCCTACGGCAGCCGAGCGGCCGGCAGCGGCTGCTGGCCGGGCTGTGGCCGCCGCGGGCCTCACGTGCCCAGCTGACGGTCGCCGTGCTGCTCTTCGTGCTGGGCCTGGGTCTGGCCATCCAGGTGAACACCACCAGTGACAACGGCGGCACCCTGCGCGGCGCCCGCCAGGAGGACCTGGTGCGCATCCTCACCGAGGTGGACAACCGCACCCAGCGCCTGGAGGACGAGAAACGCGGGCTGGAGACGCAGCGCACCGAGTTGCAGTCCAGCTCCGACCAGGCCGCAGAGGCGCTCAAACAGACCCGGCAGAAGGAGCAGCAGCTGGGTATCCTTGCGGGCACCGTCGCCGCCGAGGGGCCGGGCATCACGCTGACGGTCACCGACCCGCACGGCGCTGTCGCGGCGGACTCGCTGCTCGACACCTTGCAGGAGCTGCGGGCGGCCGGCGCCGAGGCGATCCAGATCAACGCGGTGCGGGTGGTCGCGGACACGTACTTCACCGACGGTACGGACGGGGTGCTGATCGACGGCCACCGGGTGTCCCAGCCGTACGTCTTCAAGGTGATCGGAAATCCGCAGGATCTTGAGCCGGCGCTGAACATCCCTGGCGGGGTCGTGCAGACGCTGGAGAAGGAGCAGGCCACGGCTGATGTGGTGAGGTCGCAGAAGATCGTCGTGGACGCCTTGCGGCCGTCCAACCAGCCTGACTACGCTCGGTCGTCATCCCGGTGAGGCGGGGGGTCGGGGCGTCGGTGGACTGCTGTGTGGTGGAAACTGTGTGTAGTGAGGGTTCGTCCTGCCTTACGGGCGGGTCTGCGTCTTTCAAGGGGAATCGCCCGTGAAGTTGTTTGGGAAGTTGTTCGGCAAGAGCGCGCGGCAGTCGGGTGACCCGGCGACCGCACGGCACCGTGCGCCGCGGAGCACGCCGGAGGACGAGCAGTCCGGCGACCGCCCGCTGTTCAGGAACGACGGGCAGGGCCGGGGCGGCTATTCGGGTGCGCCCGGCGTGGCGCCTGTTGACCCTGCGTCGTCCGCTCGCATAGGTTCCGGGGAACCATCAACCTCGACCACGGGTGGAGGGTTCGGTTTGCCGGTCTGCGGCAGGTGCGGTCACACGAATGCGGCGGCCAGCCGCTTCTGCTCCAACTGCGGCGCACCGCTGCGTCCCGGCGGCGCCCCGTTCGAGCGCGCCTCGGAGACGACGTCCACGATCTCGATCTCGGGCATCGAGGCGTACGAGGCCGAGGCCACCGGCCAGACCATCATGCCGTCGCTGTCGCCCGAGGCGCAGTCCGCCGTCGACGCGTTGCCGCCCGGCTCCGCGCTGCTGGTGGTGCGCCGCGGTCCGAACTCGGGCAGCCGCTTCCTGCTGGACGGCGAGCTGACCACGGCGGGACGGCACCCGCAGAGCGACATCTTCCTGGACGACGTCACCGTCTCCCGGCGGCACGTGGAATTCCGCCAGGGCCAGGACGGCTTCTTCACCGTCTCCGACGTGGGCAGCCTGAACGGCACCTACGTCAACCGGGAGCGGATCGACGCGGTGACCCTGTCCAGTGGTGACGAGGTGCAGATCGGCAAGTACCGGCTGGTGTTCTACGCGAGCCAGCGCGGCGTCTGACTCCCCAGACGCCGTCCGGGGGGATCCTCACCGTCCAGAAGAGGTGTGCATGCCGCGAACGTCGGGCGGTGCCGGAGACGGCACCGCCACCCCGGACGGCGCACTGCTGAGCATCGGCGCGGTGCTCGGGCAGCTGCGGGACGAATTTCCCGAGGTCACCATCTCCAAGATCCGCTTCCTGGAGGCGGAGGGCCTGGTCGAACCGCAGCGCACCCCGTCCGGCTACCGCAAATTCGCCGAGGTCGACGTGCTGCGCCTCGCGTACGTGCTGCGGGTGCAGCGGGACCACTACCTGCCGCTGCGGGTCATCAAGGAGCATCTGGAGAGCCTGGACCGCGGCGAGCAGCCCACGTTGCCGGCCCGCGTCGGCGGCGGCCAGGACCAGCCGCAGGGCGGCCCTGAGGACGCCCTGCGCGCCCCTGAGGAGCTGCGGGTCGGCCGGGAGGAGCTGCTGGCCGCCACCGGGGCCGATGCGGTGGAACTGGACCAGTGGGAGTCCTACGGCCTGGTCGGGGCGGGCGGTGACGGCGGCTACGACGCCGAGGCGGTCGTGATCGGGCGGCTGATCGCCGATCTGGGCCGCTACGGTCTGGAACCGCGGCATCTGCGGGCGGTGAAGGCCGCGGCCGACCGGGAGGCCGGCCTCGTGGAGCAGCTGGTGGCGCCGCTGCGCAGGCACCGCAACCCGCAGACCCGCCGACACGCCGAGGTCACCGCGGAGGAGCTGGCCGAGCTGTCCGTTCGGCTGCATGCCGCCATGCTGCGGTCCGCACTGCGCCTGCGCCTGCGCTGACCGGGGAATCGCGCTGTTCGAACAGCATCCGCGGGCGGCGCGAGGGCTGCCCGACTACCCAAACCCGGCGGGCACGTCCTAGGGTTGACGTGTGAACGAGCTCGATGTTGTGGGTGTCCGGGTGGAAATGCCCTCCAATCAACCGATCGTGCTCCTGCGTGAAGTGGGAGGCGACCGGTACCTGCCCATCTGGATCGGGCCGGGCGAGGCCACCGCCATCGCCTTCGCGCAGCAGGGGATGACGCCTGCGCGACCACTGACGCACGACCTGTTCAAGGATGTCCTGGAGGCCGTGGGGCAGACGCTCACCGAGGTCCGCATCACCGACCTGCGGGAGGGTGTGTTCTACGCGGAGCTGGTCTTCGCCAGCGGCGTCGAGGTCAGCGCCCGCCCGTCGGACGCGATAGCGCTCGCGCTGCGCACCGGGACACCGATCTACGGCAGCGACGGGGTGCTCGACGACGCGGGGATCGCGATCCCGGACGAGCAGGAGGACGAAGTGGAGAAATTCCGCGAATTCCTCGACCAGATCTCGCCTGAGGACTTCGGTACCAGCAACCAGTGATCCGGTCGCCGGGCCCTGACCGGCCCGGCCGACAGGGCAAGGTTGCCTCCGTGAGGCCATTCGGGGTGGTTTTCCCGGAGCCGGTCACATCAAACCACTCGTGGGGTGAATTTCACTCGGCGTGCCGAGTGTGGCGATCGTTGACGCACCCCTGGTGACTGCCTACCGTCGAAGTGGCAAGTCCCGTGGCACGTGCGCGGTGTTCGGGACGCGAAGGACGGAGGGCGGCGTGAGAAGCACCGGCGACGGTTCGGCGACCGGCGGCCCGTATCCGACCCGGGGGGCGCTGGCCCGCGCCGCCGAGCCGGGGACGGCGGGGACGGCGCCCGCCGGCGACCCCGAGCCGGAGCAGATCGGCTACCGCGGCCCGACGGCCTGCGCGGCCACCGGCATCACCTACCGGCAGCTCGACTACTGGGCGCGTACGGGACTGGTCGAGCCCAGCGTCCGCCCGGCGTACGGCTCGGGCGCCCAGCGGCTGTACAGCTTCCGCGACGTGGTCGTGCTCAAGATCGTCAAACGGCTGCTGGACACCGGCGTGTCGCTGCAGAACATCCGGACGGCGGTACGCCACCTGCGTTCGGTGGGCCCGGCGGAACTCGCCAGGATGACCCTGATGAGCGACGGCGCCACGGTCTACGAGTGCACCTCGCCCGCCGAGGTCGTCGACCTGCTCCAGGGCGGCCAGGGGGTCTTCGGTATCGCGGTGGGCGTGGTGTGGCGGGACGTGGAGAGTTCGCTGTCCGAGCTGCACGGGGAGCGCGTGGACACCGGCGAGACCCTGATCGGCCACAATGCGGCCGACGAGCTGGCCAGGCGGCGCAACCGGGCGGTCTAGAGCCGCCCCCGGACCGGCTGGCCGTACACGTTTACGTACCGCAGCACGCGTCCGCCGCGGCGCCGTGCCGTACGCATGTACGGCGATTGTCGGTGCGGTGCGGCACGATCGAGGGTGTGAGAAGTGCGCCGACGATCCTCCATCTGGACATGGACGCGTTCTTCGCCGCGGTCGAGCAGGCCTCCAAGCCGAGCCTGCGGGGCAAGCCGGTGGTGGTCGGCGGGCTCGGGCCCCGCGGCGTGGTGGCGACCGCGTCCTACGAGGCGCGCGTGCACGGCGTCCATTCCGCGATGGCCATGGCGCACGCCCGGCGGCTGTGCCCGAATGCCGCGTATCTGGTGCCGCGCTTCGGCATCTACCGGCGGATCAGCGACATCGTGATGGCGCTGCTCGCCGGGGTGTCGCCGCTGATAGAGCCGCTCAGCCTGGACGAGGCCTTCGTCGACCTGGAGGCGGGCGACCTGGCGGGCGACCCGCGGGCGGTCGCCGAGCGGCTGCGGGCCGACATCCTGGCCGCGACCGGGCTGACCGCCTCGGTCGGCCTGGCCGGCTCCAAGCTGCTCGCCAAGATCGCCTCCGAGCAGGCCAAGCCGGACGGCCTGGTGGTGGTCGAGCCGGGCACCGAGCGCGCGCTGCTCGACCCGCTGCCGGTACGCACCCTGTGGGGCGTGGGACCGGCCACCGCGGAGCATCTGCGGCGGGCCGGCATCCTCACCGTCGCCGAGATCGCACAGGCGGGCGAACCCGAGCTGGTCAGGCTGCTGGGCAGGGCGCACGGCAGTTCGCTGCACGCGATGGCAGCCGGGCTCGACAACCGGCCGGTGGTCGCCGACCGCGATGTGAAGTCCATCTCCGTCGAGGACACCTTCGACACCGACCTCAACGACCGCGCCCGGGTGCGGTACGAGATCGACCGGCTCGCCGACCGCTGCGCCCAGCGGCTGCGCGGCGCCGGCCGCTCCGGGCGGACGGTGGTGGTGAAGATCCGCCGGTACGACTTCTCGACCCTGACCCGCTCCGAGACGCTGCGGGCGCCCACCGACGACCCCGCCGTCGTCAAGGAGACCGCCCGCAGGCTCGCCGAGGCCGTCGACACCACCGGCGGGGTGCGGCTGCTCGGCGTCGGTGTGTCCGGGCTCGCCGACTTCACCCAGGAGGACCTTTTCGCCCAGGCGGCCCAGAATCTGCGCGACTCGGACTCCGGCGCCGATCCCGGCGAGGACGCCCCGCCCGAGCTGCCCGTCACCCCGCCGCCGGAGCCGGAACGGGCCAGCCGCTGGGTGCCGGGCCAGGACGTCGAGCACACCGAGTACGGCGCCGGGTGGGTGCAGGGCAGCGGGGTCGGCCGGGTCACGGTCCGCTTCGAGGTGCCCGCCGACACCGTGCCGGGCCGGGTGCGCACCTTCGCCGTGGACGATCCCGCCCTGTCCAGGACCGAGCCGCTCCCGCTCAGCGGCCGCCAGGCCCCGGCGGGGCTGTAGCCGCCGCCGGGGCCCGGCCCTAGCTGCTGTCCTTCGGGCGCCGGTCCCCGCCGGCGAGTTCGCCGAAGTCGGGCGGCGGCCCCTTGTCCTGGTCCGCGACGGTCGGCACGTCCATGCCGTAGTGGTGGTAGAGCTGCAACTCCTGCTCGGGTGACAGATGCCGACCGACGCCGAAGTCCGGAGCATCCCTGATCAGGGACTTCTTGTACGGCACCCGGAGGCCGTCGTCCACCAGTTCGCTCGGCTCCAGCGGTACGAACGCGTCGCGGGTGAAAAGGCCGGTCCGCACGGCCGCCCACTCCGGTGTACCGGTCGCGTCGTCGAGGTACACCTCGTCCACGGTGCCGATCCTCGTACCGTCACGGTCGAAGGCGCGGCGGCCGATGAGGCTTCGCGGATCGATATCGGTCTGCACGGTCCCTCCAACCAACGGCGACAGCTGTTGGTTACCACCAAAAGCCACATCGCGGGTGATGTCGACCCGAATGTCGGGTCCGCCGCTGTCCAGAACGCGCTGGTAGGCTGGATGCAGCCGTAGACCCCATGCGGGAGAGTCCTCCGAAAGCGTGCCGCAGCGGCGGTTCGGAGGCGCCGAAGGAGCAAATCCTCCCCGGAATCTCTCAGGCATCCGTACCGCAGGGGCGAGGTCACTCTGGAAAGCAGGACCCGCCCCGGGAGCGCCGTTCGCGGGACAGGTCTTCACCGAAGGTGAAAGCCGTCCCCGCGGGGACGGCGAAGCTCTCAGGTACTGATGACAGAGGGGGAGGCCGTACGGGTGCCGAGCCGGGCACCCCCGAAGGTCGTCGCAGACCAGGAGGCCTCCGCAGATGAACGATCCGATCGCACCCCGTACCACGCTCGCCGAACTCGAAGCCGGTCTGCCCTTCGCCCGCCGCCACATCGGCCCGGACGCCGCAGCCCGGGCAAAGATGCTCGCCCAGGTGGGCTACGGCTCGCTGGACGAGCTGACCGAGGCGGCCGTACCGGACAGCATCAGGAGCGCCGCCGCCCTCGCACTGCCCGCCGCCCGCACCGAGGCCGAGGTGCTGGCCGAACTGCGGGCGCTCGCCGACCGCAACCAGGTGCTGGCACCGATGATCGGCCTGGGCTACTACGGCACCTTCACCCCGCCGGTGATCCTGCGCAACGTCATGGAGAATCCCGCCTGGTACACGGCGTACACGCCCTACCAGCCGGAGATCTCGCAGGGCCGGCTGGAAGCGCTGATCAATTTCCAGACCGTCGTCGCCGACCTCACGGGACTGCCCACCTCCGGTGCCTCGCTGCTGGACGAGAGCACCGCGGCGGCCGAGGCGATGGCGCTGTCCCGGCGGGTCGGCAAGGTCAGGGGCGGCGTCTTCCTGGTCGATGCCGACACCTTCCCGCAGACCACCGCCGTGATCGGGACCCGCGCCGAGCCGGCCGGCGTGGAGGTCGTGGTGGCCGACCTGGGCGACGGCATCCCCGCCGAGATCGCCGAGCGCGGAGTCTTCGGCGTGCTGCTGCAGTATCCGGGTGCCTCCGGCGCCGTCCGCGACCTGCGGCCGGTCATCGAGCAGGCGCACGCCCTGGGCGCGGTCGTCACGGTGGCCGCCGACCTGCTGGCGCTGACCCTGCTCACCTCGCCCGGCGCGCTCGGCGCGGACATCGCGGTCGGCACCACCCAGCGCTTCGGCGTCCCCATGGGCTTCGGCGGACCGCACGCGGGATACATGGCGGTGCGCGAGGCCTACGCCCGCAACCTGCCCGGCCGCCTGGTCGGCGTCTCGGTCGACGCCGACGGCGACACCGCCTACCGGCTGGCGCTGCAGACCCGCGAGCAGCACATCCGCCGGGAGAAGGCCACCAGCAACATCTGCACCGCCCAGGTGCTGCTCGCCGTGATGGCCGGGATGTACGCGGTCTACCACGGCCCCGAGGGCCTGGCGCAGATCGCCCGCCGCGCCCACCGCTACGCGGCCGTACTGGACGCGGGGCTGCGGGCGGCCGGTGTGGAGATCGTGCACGACGGCTACTTCGACACGCTCACCGCCCGGGTGCCGGGCCGGGCCGCCGAGGTGGTCGCCGCGGCCCGCGCCGCCGGGGTCAACCTGCGGCAGACCGACGCCGACCTGGTCGGCATCGCGTGCGACGAGACCACCACCCGCGCCCAGCTGGCCGCCGTCCTGGCCGCCTTCGGCGCGGACGGCGGCACCGACCTCGACGCGCTCGACGGCGCCGCGCCGGACGCGCTGCCCGCCGGCCTGGCGCGTACCGAGCCGTATCTGACCCACCCGGTCTTCCACCTGCACCGCAGCGAGACCGGGATGCTGCGCTATCTGCGCCGGCTCGCCGACCGCGACTACGCGCTGGACCGCGGCATGATCCCGCTCGGCTCGTGCACGATGAAGCTCAACGCGACCACCGAGATGGAGCCGGTCACCTGGCCCGAATTCGGCGCGCTGCACCCCTTCGCGCCCGCCGAGCAGGCCGAGGGCTACCTCACCCTGATCCGCGGTCTGGAGGACCAGCTCGCCGAGGTCACCGGCTACGACAAGGTCAGCCTCCAGCCGAACGCCGGGTCGCAGGGCGAGCTGGCGGGACTGCTCGCGGTGCGCGCCTACCACCGGGCGAACGGCGACACCGCCCGTACGGTGTGCCTGATCCCGTCCTCCGCCCACGGCACCAACGCCGCCAGCGCGGTGATGGCCGGGATGAAGGTCGTCGTGGTGAAGACCGGCCAGGACGGTGACGTGGACGTCGCCGACCTGCACGCCAGGATCGAGCAGTACCGGGAGCAGCTGGCCGTGCTGATGGTCACCTACCCCTCCACGCACGGCGTCTTCGAGGACAACATCACCGACATCTGCGCCGCCGTGCACGACGCGGGCGGCCAGGTCTACGTGGACGGCGCCAACCTGAACGCGCTGGTCGGCCTCGCCCGGCCCGGCCGCTTCGGCGCCGACGTGTCGCACCTGAACCTGCACAAGACCTTCTGCATCCCGCACGGCGGCGGCGGCCCCGGCGTCGGCCCGGTCGCGGTGCGCGCGCACCTGGCGCCGTACCTGCCCAACCACCCGCTCCAGCCGGCCGCCGGCCCGGCCACCGGTGTCGGCCCGGTCTCGGCGGCGCCCTGGGGCTCGGCGGGCATCCTGCCGATCTCCTGGACCTATGTCCGGCTGATGGGCGCCGACGGGCTCAGGCAGGCCACCCAGCAGGCGGTGCTGAGCGCCAACTACGTCGCCAGGCACCTGGAGCCGCACTTCCCCGTCCTCTACACCGGCCCCGGCGGCCTGGTCGCCCACGAGTGCATCATCGACCTGCGCCCGCTGACCAAGGAGACCGGCGTCACCGTCGACGACATCGCCAAGCGGCTGATCGACTACGGCTTCCACGCGCCGACCATGTCCTTCCCGGTCGCGGGCACCTTGATGATCGAGCCCACCGAGAGCGAGGACCTGGCCGAGCTGGACCGCTTCTGCGACGCGATGATCGCCATCCGCGCCGAGGTCGACCGGGTCGGCTCCGGCGAATGGCCCGCCGAGGACAACCCGCTGCGCAACGCCCCGCACACCGCGGCGGCGCTGGGCGGCGAGTGGGACCACCCGTACAGCCGCCAGGAGGCGGTCTTCCCGGCCGGGGTGTCCGCGGCCGACAAGTACTGGCCGCCGGTGCGGCGGATCGACGGCGCCTACGGCGACCGCAACCTGGTCTGCTCCTGCCCGCCGCTGGACGCCTACGACAGCTGAGGCACACGGCGGCGCCGGGATCCCGGCGCCGCCGGCAGCGCGCATGGCGAAGCCGGTTCCCTTGGACGACGGGGAACCGGCATCATGTGTTGCGGCGCGACAGTGCGGGCGTCAGGCCGCGGTGGTGATGTGCTCGGTGCCCAGCGGGCGGTGCGGCGCGATGATCTGGCCGTCCGGCAGCAGCTCCCCGGTGTCCTCGAAGAGCAGCACCCCGTTGCACAGCAGACTCCAGCCCTGCTCCGGATGGTGGGCCACGGTAAATGCGGCCTCACGGTCGGGGCCTTCTGCGGTCGGGCACTGCGGCTTGTGCTGGCACATGGATCGAGTCTTTCGCTGCGTGAGGTGAGTGGTGCGGTGGGTCGCGCTGTCTGCTTCCTGCATCTCGTCCCCCGATTGTGCGTGCGGCCGGTCCCAGTGTTGCCCTCCTGGCGTCAATCCGCAGGGATTTCGCCGAGGCCGTGCTCCGCCGGACTGTGCGGGAGAAGACGCGTCACCCGCTCCGCCGGCTGCCGTCACCGTACGCTCACGGCGGGCGGCGTGTTCACGCACGAAGGCGGTGTGGGGGGGGCGGGGCGGGGGCGCGGGCCCCCCCCGGCGGGGGGGGGGGGGCGGGGGGGGGGGGNCCCCCCCCCCCCCCCCCCCCCCCCCCCCCCCCCCCCCCCCCCCCCCCCCCCGCCTTCGGGTGCGGCGCTTCAGGCGGGCGAGCCCATCAGCGGCGGCGGCGCCAGACGTACGCTGATCGCCGGTGCCAGCTCGGTCAGCCGGTGCACCCGGTGCGGGGCGATACCGGGCGGCGCGGGCGCCAGCGGCACCAGCAGGTCGTCGGGGTCGGGCTGGGCGGTGGCGGCGTCCGCCCGCGCGTCGCAGTGCAGCCACAGCGCCAGCATGTAGAGCCCCGGTACCGACAGCAGGTGCGGCTGGTACGTGGTCGGCAAGGTGTCCGCCTGGTGCAGCGCGCGCTCGATGGATGCCAGGAACGGCCCCTCGGAGAACCGCGAGAACACCCATCCGCCGGGTGTCACCACGGTCTCGCCCGCGGCGGCGACTCTCGCGCCCGCCCTGATATGGAACCGCCAGCCGGTCAGCCGCGCCTGCGGCAGCGCTCCGGGGACGGTCGCCGGCTCGAACACATGGACAGGCAGCGGGTGTTCGGCGGCCAGCGGCCCTTCTGCGTTACGCAGCGCCGGCGTCCTGGCTTCCAGGACCGCGGTGGGCGAACTGAGTGCGGCGAGGACGCTCAGCAGGGCGGGGGCGGGTGCTGGGGGAACAAGCAGCGGCATGATGTCGCCTCTCACTGGAGACACGTGGTTCGGGGAGGGCGGACGCGGACGGCACGGTCGGTCAGGTGCTCTGCGGAGACCTGCTCAGGCACGTCCGGCGACGGCGGATGCTTTGCCTTGTGCGCGGAGTTTATACGACGTGTGTTCGCTCCATGTTTCATCTAGTCGCTGCCAGTATTACGCGCAAGGTGATAATTCGCCTTCTTCGGAGGATGCGCAGATGGCATTATCGCAGCGTATGGGGACGGCGCTGGATATTTCTGCCCGTCACGGACGGCCGGATCCCGTCGGTCATTTCATCCGCATATCTCCGGGGCCTATGACAACAGAATGTGCCACTGGAAGGTGCGCGGATGGCTGCTACAGCAAGCCTAGCGTGCGGGACCGGTACCATGTGGCGTTATCGATCATTTGGGTGGGCATCGTCTCCGATGGGCGGCCATCGGGTGCCTGTGGACGCAAGGAGGCGTGGATGGGTGAGAAGGTCGCCGCCAGCGGGTTCGACCCCGCCGACCGCGGGCGGTACCGGCACAAGCTCCGGCAGTGCCTGCTGGGCCTCGAACGGCTGCTGGCGGAGAAGCGATTCGACCGGCCGCGCAATCTCATGGGCCTTGAGATCGAATTGAATCTCGCGGATTCCGCGGGACTGCCGCGGATGATGAACGAAGAAGTGCTCGCGCGCATCGCGAGTCACGATTTCCAGACCGAGCTCGCTCAGTTCAACATTGAAGTGAACATAGCGCCGCACCGGCTTTCAGGACCCGTACTCGACCGGCTCGCCGAGGAACTGCGGACCGGCCTGTCGTATGCCGACCGCATGGCGGGCGAGGTGGGCGCGCACATCGTGATGGTCGGAATTCTGCCGACCCTGCAGGCGCAGGACCTGGTCTCCGCCAACCTCTCGCGGGCCGATCGCTACATGCTGCTCAACGACACCATCCTCGCGATGCGGGGCGAGGACATCACCCTGGACATCAAGGGCGTGGAACACCTGGTCTACGCCTCGGCGTCGATCGCCCCCGAGGCGGCCTGCACCTCCATCCAGATGCACCTCCAGGTCACCCCCGGCCGCTTCGCCGCCGTCTGGAACGCCGCCCAGGCGCTGTCGGGGCCGCAGGTCGCCGTCGGCGCCAACTCGCCGTTCCTCTTCGGCCGCGAGCTGTGGCGGGAGACCCGTCCTGTGCTCTTCCAGCAGGCCACCGACACCCGCCCGCAGGAGCTGCGCGTCCAGGGCGTACGCCCGCTGACCTGGTTCGGCGAGCGCTGGATCGACTCGCCGCTCGACCTGTTCGCCGAGAACGTCCGCTACTTCCCCCCGCTGCTGCCGATCTGCGACGACGAGGACCCGCTGCGGGTGCTGGACGACGGGGGAGTGCCGCGGCTGCGCGAGCTGACCCTGCACAACGGCACGATCTACCGCTGGAACCGCCCGGTCTACGCGGTCGTCGACGGTGTGCCGCACCTGCGGGTGGAGAACCGGGTGCTGCCGGCCGGCCCCACCGTCGCCGACGTCCTGGCCAACGCGGCCTTCTACTACGGCCTGGTCAGAGCGCTGGCCGACGCGCCCCGCCCGGTCTGGCAGCGGCTGCCCTTCGGTGCCGCCGCCGCCAACTTCGAGGCGGGCTGCCGGGACGGGATCGGGGCCGTCATGCGCTGGCCGCGCGGGCGCGGCCTGGCCGAGATCCCCGCCGCCGACCTGATCAGGGACGAACTGCTGCCGCTCGCCGCGGCCGGGCTCGACTCCTGGGGCATCGAACCCGCCGACCGCGACCTCTACCTCGGCATCATCGAGGAACGCTGCCGGCTGCGCACCAACGGCGCCGAATGGCAGTCCGCCGCCTTCCACCGGCTGCTGGAGCGCACCCCCGACCGGCGGGCCGCCCTGGCCGCGATGACCCAGCGGTACCGCGAGCACATGCAGGGCGGCGAACCGGTGCACCTCTGGCCGGCGGTCTGAAACCCGGGCCACCACGGGGGGTGGCTCCGTACGTGACGGCGCGATCTTCGTATCTTGTCCGGAGACACCCGCGCCGTTGGAGGACCCCGCATGCACACAGAGCCGTACCAGGTGGATGCGGGGCTGCCGGACCGGACGCTCCGCAACGAGACGCTGATCGTCCTGGCGCTCTCGCTCGGCGCCAGCGGGGTGTCCGCGCTGATCAGCTTCATCGGCTCGGTCACCAAGCCGGGCGCGCTCAAGAACCAGTCGGCGACGCTGGTCGGCTCCTACGCGCCCAACCGGCCCTGGCTCGACCTGGCCTGGCAGGTCTTCTCCATCGCCAGCGCGCTGGCCCCGGTCGCCCTGGTCGCCTATCTGCTCGGCCGCGAGCGGGCCGGGATGCGGGCGATCGGCTTCGACCTGAGCCGCCCGCGCCGCGACCTGGCCTGGGGCGCCGCCGTCGCCGCGGTGATCGGCGGCACCGGCCTGGCCTTCTACCTGGGCGCGCGGCAGGCCGGCTTCAACCTGACGGTGGTGCCCGAGTCGCTGCCGAACGTCTGGTGGAAGATCCCGGTGCTGATCGCCTCCGCGGTGCAGAACGCGGTGCTCGAAGAGGTGATCGTGGTCGGCTACCTGCTGCGCCGCCTCGACCGGCTCGGCTGGACCCCGATGGCCGCGCTCGCCGCCAGCGCCGTGCTGCGTGGCTCCTACCACCTCTACCAGGGCGTCGGCGGCTTCGTCGGCAACATGGCGATGGGCGTGGTCTTCGTGCTGCTCTACCGCCGCTGGGGCCGGGTCGGCCCGCTGGTCGCCGCGCACTCCCTGATCGACACGGTCGCCTTCGTCGGCTACGCCCTGCTGGCGGGGAAGGTCGGCTGGCTGCCCACCGGCTGACCGGCCGCTCCGGCCCGCCCCGCCGCTCCGGCACGGCGTGCAGTTCGCCGTCGATCACCGTGACCGCGGAGCCGGTCCGCGGCACCCGGCCGCCGTGCAGGCGGGTGCCGACCAGGCCGCCGCGTACGGTCAGCGCCGCCGCGCCCGGCGCCTCGGCCAGGGCCACGGGAGTCAGCGGGGCGGCGGGAAGGTCCAGGGTGGTCGAGCCGTCGCCGCCGGAGTCCGCGGTCAGCACCCCGGCGCGGGTGCGGAAGGCGATCACGTCGTGCGCGGCGCCCGTCGTCCCGCAGCACGTGCGCGGTGGCGCCGCCCCGAGGTCAGTGCCTGGCCTGGTTGAAGCGCACCTCGTTGCCCGCCGGGTCGCGGAAGGAGCAGTCGCGTACGCCGTACGGCTGGTCGGTCGGCTCCTGGACGACGTCCGCGCCGGCCGCCTGGATGCGCTCGAAGGTCGCGTCGCAGTCGTCGGTCCAGAACACCACGCGCGCGTACACGCCCTTGGCCATCAGGTCGGCCACCGCGTCGCGGTCGGCCGGTGACATGTTCGGGTTCGCGGCCGGCGGTTCGAGCACGATGTCGACCTCGGGCTGGGACGGAGCGCCGACGGTGACCCAGCGCATCTTTTCGTAGCCGACGTCGTTGCGGACCTCGAGGCCGAGGATGTCGCGGTAGAACTCGACGGCCTTGTCGTGGTCGTCGACCGCCAGGAAGGTGTGCGAAAGTCGGATGTCCATGCAGGTCACGCTACGACAGGACCGGCCGCCCGGACTTCTTTGTTCCTGACCGGATTCCCGGCCGGATTCCTCACCGGCCGGGTGACCATTCTCGCGACGCAGGCCGGCAGCGCGGACAGCTCGGAGTGGCTGCGCGCCCGGTACGCGCTCGGGGTCTCGCCGACCAGCTCGGTGAAGCGGGAGCTGAACGACCCGAGCGAGGTGCTGCCGACCGCCATGCACACATCGGTGACCGTCATGTCGCCGCGCCGCAGCAGGGCCTTCGCGCGCTCGATCCTGCGGGTCATCAGATAGGCGTACGGGGTCTCGCCGAACGCCGAGCGGAAGCTGCGGGAGAAGTGGCCGGGCGACATGAGCGCCTCGCGGGCCAGCGCCGCCACGTCGAGCGGGCGCGCGTAGTCGCGGTCCATCCGGTCGCGGGAGCGCCGCAGCCTCACCAGATCCGCCCTGTCCATGTGCTCAGTATGCCCGAGCGGTCCGACAGCGCCGGGATCCCTCGCGTGGCCTGGGGGTTTGCCTTCCGAACAGTTCCGATATATCGTTGAGGCATCGCGAACGCTCACGATAGGAGAAATGATATGTACGGGCACTCACATGGACACGACAACGGTCCCGGCCGGCACGGCTGGGGCGAGCACGAAGGGCGCAGGGCCGCCTTCGGACCCTTCGGACCGCCCTTCGGCGGCGGGCCGTTCGGCCCCGGCGGCCGGGGGCGCGGCGGACCGCGCGGCCGGGCACGGCGGGGTGATGTGCGGGCGTCCATCCTGGCGCTGCTCAAGGACCGGCCGATGCACGGCTACGAGATGATCCAGGAGATCGCCGAGCGCAGCGGCGGCGCGTGGAAGCCGAGCCCCGGCTCGGTCTACCCGACGCTGCAGCTGCTGGAGGACGAGGGCCTGATCAGCAGCGCGAGCGAGGGCGGCAAGAAGCTGTTCACGCTCGCCGACGCCGGCCGGGCGGAAGCCGAGGCCGGCCCTGACGCTCCGTGGGAGGACGCGGGGCGCGGCGTCGACTGGGACGCCATGAACGAGATAAGGAAGGCGGGCGGCGGCCTCATCGAGGCCTTCCGCCAGGTGTGGGCCACCGGCACCCCCGACCAGCGCGAGAAGGCGCTGACCGTGGTGAACGAGGCCCGCAAGAAGCTCTACCTGATCCTCGCCGACGAGGACGTCCAGCGGGGCTGACCCGCAGGGCGCCCTGGCGGCCCGAGGGCCGGGCAGGACCGGGCCGGTCCGGGGTTCACACCCCGGACCGGCTCGATCCGCGTATCAGCAGCCGGGTGGGGATGATCCGCGGCTGCGCCTCGGCGGTGTCCGCCACCGTCGCGTCGATCAGGCCGCGCAGCGCCTCCACCGCTGCTTCCCCCAGGCCGCGCTGGTCCTGCGCGACCGTGCTCAGCGCCGGCCGTACCAGCGCCGCGGCGTCGATGTCGTCGAAGCCGACCACCGCCAGGTCGCCCGGCACCGTCAGCCCGGCGTCGGCCGCCGCGTGCACCGCGCCGATCGCCATCTGGTCGCCCGCGGCGAAGATCGCGGTGGGCCGGTGGGGCAGCGCGAGCAGCCGCTTGCCCGCGTTCTCCCCGCTGGCCAGGAAGAAGTCCCCTTCGGTCACGTACTCCGGCGGCACGCTCAGCCCGAGCCGGGCGCAGGCCCGCAGGTAGCCCGCCAGGCGCTCGGCGGCCGGCGGCAGGTGCAGCGGCCCGGTCACGGTGGCGATCCTGCGGTGGCCCAGCTCGTACAGGTGCTGCACGGCGGCCTCCGCGCCCGCCGCGTTGTCCGAGCTGACCCGGACCGTACGCGGCCCGGTGAAGGCGGTGTCGATCCCCGCGCAGGGCACCGTGGAATCGGCCAGCACCCGCAGGCAGCGGTCGTCCGGCGGGGTGGTCAGCACGATCACCCCCTCCAGGTTGTGCCGCTGGACCGCCTGGAGATGGGCGTTGTCCTGGTCCTGCGCGCCGGGCGTGGTCAGCAGCATCAGGTGGTAGTCCGCCTCGGACAGCGCGGTGCGCACGGCGCTCAGCAGTCCGAGCAGGAACGGGTTGTGCTGGCCCATCGCCTCCTGCCCGCTGTCCCACACCAGCCCGATGGTGTCCGAGCGGCGCCGCACCAGGGTGCGGGCGGGCTCGTTGGGCGCGTAGCCCAACTCGCTCGCCAGCCGCCGGATCTTGGCGCGGGTCGCCTCGCTCACCTCGGCCCGGTCGTTCAGCGCCCGGGAGACGGTGGCGGTCGACACACCGCTGCGGCGGGCGAGTTCACGGATGTTCACGGCATACCCGTTCTGCGCGAGTGGACATGAGGACGCGATGACGACGATACGGGGGCGGCGCAAGGGCGCGGGAAAAACCTTCCTGCGCACAGTCTTGACGATCAGTCGGGGCAAGGACAGACTTCCCGCCGATCGGAAACGTTTACGGCTATCGGCCCCGGTCCGCCGGGGACCCCCAACAGGAACGGGACGCCTGCGATGCCAACGAACGCTCGACGACTACGTATGAGAAGCCTCCTGACACTCGCCACCGCAGCCGCCTGTGTGGCCGCGGTGGCCTCCGTACCGGCGGAGGCCGGCGACAATCCCAGCTACACCAATGCCAAGGCCCCGATCGATGTCCGGGTCAAGGATCTCCTCAAGCGGATGACGCTGGAGGAGAAAATCGGGCAGATGGATCAGATCTCGGTCGTCAACATGCAGGGCGACTGCCAGTGGAGCGGCGGTGCCTTCACCGAATCCTGCATGAAGTCGGTGCTGGTCGACAATGCCGCGGGCTCGATCCTGTCCGGCGGCGGCGCCGGTCCCACCGTGAACACGCCCTCGAACTGGGCGACGATGGTCAACACCGTGCAGAAGTACGCGGTCGAGAAGACCCGCCTGCACATCCCGATCATCTACGGCGTCGACGCCGTGCACGGCCACAACAACGTGCTGGGCGCCACGATCTTCCCGCAGGAGATCGGCCTGGGCTCCAGCTGGGACCCGGAGCTGGTCAAGGACGCCGGCGCGTCCACCGCCAAGGCGGTCGCCGCCACCGGCATCGACTGGAATTTCGCCCCGGTCACCGACATCGCGCGCGACCAGCGGTGGGGCCGCTACTACGAGACCTTCGGTGAGGACCCGCTGCTGTCCGGCACCCTGGCGTCCGCCGCGGTGACCGGCATCCAGGGCGCGGGCGGCGCCAAGAACGTCGCCGCCACCGTCAAGCACTTCGGCGGCTACGGCGAACCCGGCAACGGCCACGACCGGGTGCCCGGTGACGTCTCGATCCGCTACCTCCAGGACACGCTGCTCCCGTCGTACAAGCAGGCCGTGGACGCCGGCGCCATGTCGGTGATGGTCAACTCCGGTGCGATCAACGGCATTCCGGCGACGTCGTCGCACTACCTGCTGACCGACGTGCTGCGCGGCCAGTGGGGCTTCCAGGGCGTCGAGGTCAGCGACTGGCAGGACGTCCGCGCGCTGCAGACCAGCTACCACATCGCCGCCGACTATCCCGAGGCCATCGCCAAGGCCGTCAACGCGGGCCTGGACATGGCCATGGAGCCGTACGACGCGCAGGGCTGGAGCGACGGGCTCAAGACCGCCGTCCAGCGCGGCCTGGTCTCGGTCAAGCGGATCGACCAGTCGGTGAGCCGGATCCTGACCATGAAGTTCAAGCTGGGCCTGTTCGAGCACCCCTACGTGGACGCCTCGAAGGCCGACTCCCGGGTGATCGGCGCCGACACCACGCTCGCGAGGAAGGCCGCGGACGAGTCGCAGGTGCTGCTGCGCAACGACGGCAATGTGCTGCCGATCTCCTCGTCCGCGAAGAAGATCGTCGTCGCCGGCTCCTACGCCGACGACATCAACGACCAGGCGGGCGGCTGGACCGTCGGCTGGCAGGGCGTCCCCGACGGTGTGGAACTCCCCGGCACCACCGTGCTGCAGGGCATCAGGGAGGCCGCGCCCTCCGGTACGTCCGTGGTCCGCGCGACCTCCGCGGACGACGCGGTGGCGCAGGCGCAGGACGCCGACCTGACCGTCGTCGTGGTCGGCGAGAAGGCGGCGGCCGAGGGCTCGGCCGACGCCCCGCGGCCGGAGCTGTCCGCCGACCAGCAGGCGCTGGTCAGCTCGCTCAAGGCGGCCGGCAAGCCGGTGGTCACCGTGGTGATCGCCGGACGCCCGCTGGTGCTCGGCGCCGCCGACGGCACCCAGGGCCTGCTGATGTCCTGGCTGCCGGGCAGCGAGGGCGGCCACGCGGTCGCCGACGTGCTCTTCGGCAAGGTCAACCCGAGCGGCCGGCTGAGCGCGTCCTGGCCCAAGGACGTCGGCAATGAGCCGCTGTACTACCAGCAGCTCCCCGGCACCAACAGCGGCCCCGAGTCCTCCTACGACGCGGCCTACCGCTTCGGCGCCGGACTGTCCTACACCAGCTACGCCTTCAACTCGGTCAAGGCCGGGTCGGCGACCGCCCGCACCCGCGACACCATCAGCCTCAAGGTCGGCGTCGCCAACACCGGGAACCGGGCCGGCGACCTGGTCGTGCCGGTCTACGTCTCGCAGCCGTCGAGCGATGTGCTCGCACCGCCCACCAGGCTGGTCGCCTTCACCAAGGTGCACCTGGCGGCCGGCCGGAGCACGACGGTGGCCCTCAAGGTGCCGCCGAGCCGACTGGCCGTCACCCCGGGCGACATCGACAGTTCGGGCAAGCAGCAGGTGGCCCCCGGCGCCTACGTCTTCACGGTCGGCACCCAGACCACCACCGTCACCCTGCACTGACCGCGCCGCCGGCCGTCCACCGGCCGCGCACTGCCACGGCGGGGGGGGGGGGGGGCGCCGCCCCCCCCCCCCCCCCCCCCCCCCCCCCCCCCCCCCCCCCCCCCCCCCCCCCCCCCCCCCCCCCCCCCCCGTGCCGCGTGCGCTCCGCCGCCGTACCGGGAAGGCTGGGGTACGGCGGCCGGCGCCACAGCCGGCCGCGCGGAACCGTACGGCAGCAGGAGGACACATGCAGGGCAGGGACCAGGACGGCGACGCCGTCGACGGCGGGAGCGCCGGCAGCGCCGCGGCGGACCGCGCGCTGCTGGACCGGATCAGGGCTGCACCGGTGCTCGCCGGGCCGCTGCCGCACTTCGACCCGGACACCGCGCCCGCCGCCCCCGGGCCGCTGTTCGCCGACTGGCTGGACCGGGCGCTGGCCGACGGCGTACCCGAACCGCAGATCGTGACGCTGAGCACGGCCGCCGCCGACGGCACCCCCAGCGCCCGGGTGCTGCTGCTGCGCGGCCTCGACTCCGCCGACTGCGGCTTCGTCTTCGCCGGCGACTCCGGCAGCGGCAAGGGCCAGGACCTCGCCGCCCGTCCCGTCGCGGCCCTGACCTGGTACTGGCCCGCGCACGGCCGGCAGATCCGGATGGCGGGGCCGGTGGACGTCCTCGGCGAGGAGGCCACCCGGCGGGACTACCTCGGCCGCTCGCCCGCCGCCCGCATCGCCGGCTTCACCGGCCGCACCTCCGCGCCGCTGGACGGACCCGGGGAGTACGAGCGCGAGCACCGCGCGGCCGAGGCGCTGGTGGCCGCGGAACCGAGCCGGGTGCCCGCGACCCACACCGTCTACCGGCTGCGCGCGCGGGAGGCGGAATTCTTCCAGGCCGACCCGGCACGCTGGCACCTGCGGCTGCGCTACACCCGCGACGGCGACGGCTGGACCCGCACTTTGCTGTGGCCATGACTCATCCCCGCGGAGGAGGCCCCGGCGGGCGACCCCCTCCGCGGGCGGAGGCCGGAATGCCCCGCTGAGCCGATGCGGCACACCCCCGCGGCCTGGTGGGATGGATGGTGTGTACAGCGACCAAGGGTCGCCGCCCGCCGCGGCCCACCCGGCGGACGACGCCCACCTCACCACTGAGGTGCGCGTCGTGGCCGCCAGCGCGCGGCGGCGCGCGGTCAGGGACGGGGACGCGCAGGCCGACACCGCCCATCTGCTGCACTCACTGCTGGAGAACGACCCCGACGCCCGCGCCGCCTGCGACACCCAGGCCGGCCGGGCCGCCCGGGTGCTCGGCTACCTGGTGCAGCGCAGCATCGGGTACGGGCTGCGCTGGCGCGGCTCGGTGGAGGACTCCGGGGCGCTGCCCGTCCTGCCGGCGGCCATGCCCGGCTGGAGCCCGGCTGCCGCGGCGGCCTTCCACACCGCGGTGGACCTGGCCCGGCAGCGCGGCGGGGCGCAGGCCGACGGCATCGACCTGCTGCACGCGCTGGCCGCCGACCCCGGCTGCCGGGCGGCCGACGTCCTGCGCGCGGCCGGCCTCGACCCGGACGACCTGAACGAGGCTCCGGGACCCGTACCCGGCCCGCGTGGTGTCAGGGATATCCGGGGTGACGGTACTGTCGGCGACTGACATGATGACCTGATGCACGCATCAGCGCACAGGACCAGCGGACTTGGGCTCGCGCTGCTGTCGGCGTGCGCCTTCGGCGGCTCGGGCGTGGCCGCCAAACCGCTCATCGACCTCGGCCTCGACCCGCTCCAGGTGGTGTGGATGCGGGTGGCGGGCGCCGCCCTCATCCTGCTGCCGGTGGCACTGCGCTCCCGCGCCCTGCTCAGGCAACGCCCCGGCCTCGTCGCCGGATTCGGCATCTTCGCCATCGTGGGCTGCCAGGCGCTCTACTTCGTGGCCATCGCCCGCATCCCGGTCGGCATCGCCATCCTGGTCGAATTCCTCGGCCCCGCCCTGCTGCTGGGCTGGATCCGCTTCGTCCAGCGCCGCCCGGTCACCCGGGCCGCCGCATTCGGCGTCGTCCTGGCCATGGCCGGTATGACCTGCGTCGTCGAGGTCTGGTCGGGGCTCGCCTTCGACGCGCTCGGGCTGCTCTACGCCTTCGGGGCCGCGTGCTGCCAGGTCGCGTATTTCGTCCTCGCCGACCACGGCGCCGGCGAGGCCGAGGCACCCGAGCCGATCACCGTCATCGCCCACGGCCTCGTCATCGGCGCCGTCGCCCTCACCGCCGTCGCCCACCCCTGGACCATGCAGTGGTCCGTGCTCGGCCACCGGGCCGCGCTCGGCGACCGCGATGTGCCCGCGGTGCTGCTGATCGGCTGGATCGTGCTGGTCTCCACCGTCGTCGCCTACCTCACCGGGGTGCTCGCGGTCCGCACCCTCAGCCCGCAGGTGGCCGGTGTCGTCGCCGGCCTCGAAGCGGTCGTCGCCACGGTGCTGGCCTGGGTCCTGCTCGCGGAACACCTCGGCCCCGCCCAGGTCACCGGCGGCGCGCTGGTGCTGGCCGGCGCGCTCGTCGCCCAGACCGCCGCCGCTGCCGGCCGCCCCGGCGCGCCGGAGGCGCAGCCCGACGCTCTGCTGGAGCCCGAGCCCAGCGCGTCCTGACCGCGCGGTCCTCGGCCTTTGTGTCGTCGGCCCTCGGTCAGCCGAAGGACACCCGCTCCAGCCAGAAGACCAGCAGCCCCGTGTCGCCGAGCACCTCGACACCGGCGGTGCACGGGGCGCGCCGCTTGCAGACGATCAGCAGCAGGTCGGTGAGCGGCCCGCGGACCGCCACCGCGGCCTTCTCGTGCGCGCGGCGCCAGGCCGGTACGTCCCCGGTGGGGTCCACCACCCATTCGGCGCCGGCGTCCTGCGGGGGTGTCCGTGGCGTGAAAGTGCAGGGTGCGGCCGGGCGGCGCGGGAAGCTGCGCGCCCGGGCCGGGGCGGCGGTCAAGGCGGCAGGTCACGGCACGTGGCATCCGCCGGCGGCGCGGGGTACGGCGCGGGCAACCGAGACGCACCGGCACGGTGAAGGCCACGGCACGCGGCAGCCCCTGAGGTGCGCGGGGAACTGCGGCCCAGCCGCGATGGCGGTCAGGGCGACGGGCCATCGCACGTGGCACTCTCCCAGGGGCGCGAGCCACAGTGCGCCGGCGCGGTGAAGGCCGCAGGACAGGGCATCCGCCCCGGGGGTGCAGGGCCGGTGGGGCAGGCGCGTGGGCGCCCTCTCCCCGGCGGGAGCCATATCGTGGGGGGATGCATTCCACCGTGCTCCCCCCTCCCGCAGCCTGACGCGGGCAGCGGCCTCCGAGATGACGTAGGACACGGCCCGGGTCGTACGACCCGGGACGGTCGGTGCTGCCCGCACACGGATGAGCTGACCGACCCCCTTCCTCCACGGGAGAATTCCGTGTCATTCAGGCATGCCCCGGCCACCCGGGGCCTGATCTATGTCGTCGTCGCAGCAACAGGCTGGGGCACAGCGGGCGCCGTGGCGGCGGCCCTTTACGGCGGCAGCGGCCTCGGCCCGCTGGCCCTCACCTTCTGGCGAGCCGCAGGCGGCTTCGCACTGCTGCTCGCGGTCCGGCTGCTGCGCCGCCGCCCGGCGCAGGGGGTGGCGCGAGGCGTGACGGCGCCGCGCGGGGCGGCAGTACGCAGGGCGCTGGCCACCGGCGCCGGCCTCACCGTCTTCCAGGCCGCCTACTTCTGCGCGGTCCGCTCCACCGGGCTCGCGGTCGCCACCGTCGTGACGCTCGGCTCTGGCCCGGTGCTGATCGCGCTGGCGGCCCGGCTGACGATGGGCGAACGGCTCGGCCGCGGTGGCGCCCTGGCCGTGGCCGGCGCGCTCGGCGGGCTGGCGGTCCTGGTGCTGGGCGGCGGCGCGGGTGACGCCGTCCGCCCGGCCGGCGTCGGACTCGCCGTGCTGTCCGCGGCGGGCTATGCCGCGATCACCTTGCTGACCCGCTGGTGGGGGCGGCAGGGCGTGGCCGGGGACCCGTTCGACACCTCGATGTGGGCCTTCGGGATCTGCGCGGCGCTGCTGCTCCCGGCGGCCTGGGCCGAGGGGCTGCTGCCGCACGCGGCCCGGCTCGGCCGCACCCTGCTGCTGCTCGGCTACCTCGTGTCGGTGCCCACCGCCCTGGCCTACGGCCTGTACTTCGCGGGCGCTGCGGTGCTGCGCTCCTCGACGGTGTCGGTGGTCGCGCTGATCGAACCGGTGTCGGCCTCCGTCCTGGCCGTCACCCTGCTCGGCGAACACCTCACCGCGGCCACCGTGCTGGGCACCGCCTGCCTGCTGGGCGCGGTCGGCGTGCTGGTCGCCGACGAGGTCCGCGGCATGCGCCGCCCGCCCCGGCGGGCGGCGGTCAGTGCCGCCTTGGCGGCAGATAGTCGGGCAGCGGCTCGTCCTGGCCCGGAAGCTCGGCGCGTTCCGGAGCGCCGTAGGAGGTGATGACGGGGACCACGCCGGACCAGTAGGGGAGCGAGAGGTCCTCCGACTCCTCGCTGGGGCCGCCGGCGCGGAGCTTCGCCGACACCTCGTGCAGGTCGAGGCGTATCACGGCGGTCGACGCGAGTTCCTTCGCGTTCGGCCGCCGTGAGTCGGCGGAGCGGCCCGGGATCGCGTGGTCGACGATCGCGTCGAGGGCGGCGGCCCGCTCCTCGGGGTCCATGACCTGGTGAGCGGTGCCGTGGACCACCACGGAGCGGTAGTTGATCGAGTGGTGGAAGGCGGACTTGGCCAGTACCAGGCCGTCCACGTGCGTCACGGTCAGGCATACCGCCAGGCCGTCGTCCGCCGCTCCCCGCAGCGGGCGGGACCCGGTGGACCCGTGCACGTACAGCCGCTCGCCGCTGCGGGCGTAGAGCGTCGGCAGGACCACGGGCGCGCCGTCCCGGATGAAGCCGAGGTGGCAGACGTAGCCCTCGTCGAGGATGGCGTGCACGGTCTTGCGGTCGTAGGCGGCGCGCTCCCTGGAGCGGGTGGGGGTGCTGCGGTCGGTGGCGGAATAGCCGGCGGGGGGTGCGGTGGCCATGCGCGATCCTTTGAACTAGTGCATAATCCCGTTTGTGCTAGGAGAGTATCGAATTACCGGTCGGGGCGCATCGGGTATCGCCGCGGACATCGAGAGCGCCGTGGGCAGCGGCACGCTCCGGCCGGGTGCGGCGCTGCCGCCGCTGCGGGAGCTGGCTGCGGACCTGGCGGTCAACCCGAACACCGTGGCGGCTGCCTACCGGTTGCTGCGCGACCGAGGGGTCATCGAGACCGCGGGCCGCCGCGGCAGCCGGGTCAGGGCCCGGCCGGCGACCGCGCCGCGCGACCAGATCCGGATCGCCGTGCCGCCCGGCGCACGGGACATCTCCGCGGGCAACCCCGACCCCGCGCTGCTGCCGCCGCTGGCCGAAGCGCTCGCCGCTGCCGCCGCCGGGCACGCGCGGACGCCCGCGCTCTACGGCGGGCCGCCGGTGGACGAGGAGCTGGGCCGGCTGGCCCGTGCCGCGCTGGACGCGGACGGCGTGCCCGCGGGTCCTGTCGGCCTCACCTCGGGCTCACTCGACGCCATGGACCGGGTGCTGACGGCGCATCTGCGGCCGGGCGACACGGTGGCCGTCGAGGACCCGGGCTGGGGGAGTGTGCTCGACCTGGTGTCGGCGCTGGGGCTGCGGGCGGTGCCGGTCGCGGTGGACGACGACGGTCCGGTGACCGCGGAGGTGGACCGCGCGCTGCGGGCCGGGGCGCGCGCCCTGGTGGTGACCGACCGCGGGCAGAATCCGACCGGCGCGGCCCTGTCGGCGGACCGCGCGGGCGAACTGCGCGCCCTGCTGGCCGACCACCGCGACCTGCTGGTCATCGACGACGACCATGTGAGCGGTCTGGTCGACCTGCCGCTGCACTGCCTGTCGGGCGTCACCGACCACTGGGCGCTGGTGCGTTCGGTCGCGAAGGCCTACGGCCCCGACCTGCGGCTGGCGCTCTACACCGGCGACGCCACAACCGTGGACCGCGTACGCGGCAGGCACCGGCTCGGCGCGGGCTGGGTGAGCCATCTGCTCCAGCGCACCCTGGTCCACCTCTGGCAGACCGGCGCGGTCGACCCGGCGGCGGTCGCCAGGTCGTACGGCGAGCGGCGCGAGGCGCTGGTACGGGCGCTGGCTGCCCGGGGTGTGCCGGCCCACGGCCGCAGCGGCATGAACGTCTGGGTGCCGGTCAGCGACGAGACCGGCGCGGTCGCCGGGCTGCTCCAGCACGGCTGGGCGGTCGCGCCGGGCGCCCGCTTCCGGGTGGCCTCGGCGCCCGGTGTGCGGCTGACCGTCTCACCGCTCGGCCCGGACGACATCGCGCCGCTGGCCGACGCGGTCGCCGAGGTGCTGCACGGCCCGGGCGCCGGCCGCTACGGCTGAGCCCCGGCAGCCGGCCGCGGCTTGGGCCGCCGCTGGGTCAGAGCGGCGCCGACCAGGATCACCACCGCGCCGACCGGTTCATTCCAGTGCAGGGTCTCGCCGAGCAGAGTCACGCCCGCGGTCGTCGCGACGATGGGTATCAGATACGTCACCATCGCGCCGATCGTCGGCCCCTTCTCGGCGACCAGCCCGTACTGGATCAGGAAGGCCACACCGGTGCCCAGCGCGCCCAGCGCCAGCACCGACAGCACCGACTTGGCCGGCCAGGAGTCCGGCATCGAGGTGAAGAACGGCGTGACGAGCAGCAGCTGCACGGTGCCGAGCAGCAACTGGCTGGCGGACACGGCCAGATGCGAACTCCCGGTGCCGGACAGGGTGCGCCGGACGTACGCCCAGCCCACCGCGTAACTGAAGGCCGCGGTCAGCGCCATCAGCGTGCCCTTGGGGTCCTGCCCGGAGAAGCCCTGCCAGGCGCCGAGCACGGTCAGCACCCCGATGAAGCCCAGTCCGACACCGGCGAAGCGCTCCCTGGACGGCCGGTCCTCGGACAGTGCCACGAGCGAGACCAGCATCGAGAACAGCGGGGTGGCCGCGTTGCATATCCCGGCCAGCATCGACGGGATGGTCTGCTCGGCGGTGGCGAAGAGGGTGAACGGCAGCGAATTGAGCAGGAAGGCGGCGACCGCCAGATGCAGCCAGGTCCGCGGACCGCGCGGCAGCCGCTCGCGCTTGACCGCGACCGCCGCGGCGAGCACCGCCGTGCCGAACACCATCCGGCCGAGCGTCACCTGGAGCGGGGCGAAGGCCTCATTGCCCACCTTCATGAACAGGAAGCTGAACCCCCAGACCAGGCCGAGCGCGGCAAAGCGGATCCGCCAGTCCAGCGCGGACCGGCGCGCGGGCGTCGCGGCGCCGGGCGCGGCGGCCGGTGCGGGCGGGGGAGCGATTGCGGCGGAAGGGCTCTCGGCAGGTGCGGTCATGGATCCACGATGACGGCTGGGACCTCGTAGAACAAGCGAGATTTCGTACACAGTCGGCGTAGTCTTTCTTACATGTTGAGTCTGGAACGGCTTCGCGTCCTGCACGCCATCGACACCTACGGCTCGGTGAGCGCCGCGGCGGACGTGCTCAGCGTGACCACCTCCGCGGTCTCGCAGCAGATGGCCAAGCTGGAGCGGGAGACCGGGCAGGCGCTGCTGGCCAGGAGCGGGCGCGGGGTGCGGCTCACCGACGCGGGACGCCTGCTGTCCGGCCACGCCGAGCGGATCCTGTCCCTGGTCGAGCTGGCGCACGCCGACCTGGAGGCGCACCGGGGAGCCGCGGTCGGCGACCTGCTCGCCGGCGCCTTTCCCACCGCGGTCCGCGGGCTGTTCCCCGCCGCGCTCACCGAGCTGCGGCGCGAGCACCCGCACCTGCGCACGACGGTGCACGAGCTGGAGCCGCACGACTCGCTGGTGCGGCTCAACCGCGGCGACATCGACCTGGCGGTCGTCCTCGACTGGTACAACAAGCCGCTGTCCCTGCCCGGCGGGCTGGCCAAGGCTCCGCTGTGCGACGACATCGTCGACGTGGCCCTGCCGGCCGGCCACCGGCTGGAGGGGCGGGCGCAGATCGACCTCGACGAGCTGGCCGAGGACGCGTGGATCGCCTGGCCGGACGGCGGCTTCTGCCACGAGTGGCTGCTGTTCACCCTCCGGGGCAAGGGGGTCGAGCCGCGGGTCGCGCACCACGCGGAGGAGCACGCCACCGTGCTCGCGCTGGTCGCCGCGGGCCTCGGCGTCGCGGTCATCCCGCGGCTCGGCCGCGACCCGATGCCGGAGGGCGTACGGGTGGTGCCGGTACGCCACACCATGCGGCGGCACGTCTACGCCGTCTGGCGCGAGGACGCCGACCGCCGCCCGGCGATCCGGGCGGCGGTGGACGCACTCGGCACGGCGGCGCGCCGCTCTTCCTGACGGGGACTCAGCCGCGCCCCCGCAGGCGGTCGCGCCCCCGCGGACAGCCCCGCCCCGCAGCCGGCCGCGCCCCCGCGGACGCGTGCGGCTCAGGCGAGCGACACGGTGTCGCCGGAGACGGCGACCGACTTGGCGGGCAGCGCGCTGGTGGCCGGGCCATGGGCCACGGAGCCGTCGGCGACGTGGAATTTGCTGCCGTGGCAGGGGCAGTTGATCATGCCGTCGGAGACGTCGGAGACAGTGCACCCCTGGTGGGTGCAGACGGCGGAGAAGCCCTTGAAGTCGCCGGCCGTCGGCTGGGTGACGACCACCTTCTGGCCGGCGAAGACCTTCCCGCCGCCGACCGGGATGTCCGCGGTCTTCCCCAGCGCGGCGACCCCGGCGCCCCCGGACGCGGACGAGGCGGACGGCGCGGCGGTGTCGGATGGCGTCCGGGACGGGGCGTCCGACGCGGCGGCCCCGGACGAGGGGGCGTCGGCCTTCGCCCCCGGGTCTGAGTCGGACCCGCACGCGGTCAGCACCGCCGCGAGACCGGCGCCGCCCGCGGCGGCGAAGACCGTGCGGCGGGTCGGGGGCATGGAGGATCCGGGTGTTTCGGCCATGAACTGCGTCCTGTCCGCTGGTGGGGCCGGGCGGAGTACGACCGTCCGGCAGCGTGTCGCCACGCGTGTCCGTTGATACGGGCGATCACCGCGATCCGTTCAACGGCGCGCGGGAAAATTCGCCGGGTGCCGCAGCAGCCCGTCGGCCGCCGGCCGTCCTGGCGCCGCCGCGACCCCGATAACCTGGCGCGATGCTGAGAGATGTGACGGGTATCCGCTACGTGACGCCGCTGCGCGAGGGCGGCTCGGTGCCCGGAGTGGTCGAGGCCGACGACCTCGGCACGTACGTGGTGAAATTCACCGGCGCCGCCCAGGGCCGCAAGGCGCTGATCGCCGAGGTGATCGCCGGAGAGCTGGCCCGCAGGCTGGGGCTGCGGGTGCCGGAGCTGGTGCGCTTCGACTTCGACCCGGTGATCGGCCTCGGCGAGCCGGACGAGGAGATCCAGGACCTGCTGAAGGCCAGCGGCGGGCTCAACCTCGGCATGGACTTCCTGCCCGGCTCGCTCGGCTTCGACCCGCTGGTCTTCGGCGTCGAGCCCGCGGAGGCGGGCCGCATCGTCTGGTTCGACGCGCTGATCGGCAATGTCGACCGGTCCTGGCGCAATCCCAACCTCCTGGTGTGGCACCGCAATGTATGGCTCATCGACCACGGCGCCTCGCTGATCTGGCACCACAACTGGAAGAGCGCGCAGGCCGCCGCCGCGAAGGCCTACGACGCCTCCGACCACGCCCTGTCGCGCTTCTCGCCGCAGCCTGCCGCCGCCGCAGCCGAACTGGCGCCGCTGGTGACCGCGGACCTGCTCGCCGAGGTCACCGCGCTGGTCCCCGACGAGTGGCTGACCGACGAGCCCGGCTTCGGGTCGCCGGACGACGTACGCCGGGCGTACGGCGAACTGCTGGCCGCGCGGGCGGCGGACATCCACGAACGCATCACGCTCGCGCCCGTGCAGCGTGACCGGCAGCCGCCGCCGGAGTGGCTGCGTACCTGGGTCGAGGGGAAGAACGCCTGATGAGCCGGCGCGAGGTGTTCGAGTACGCGCTGGTGCGCGTGGTGCCGCGGATCGAGCGCGGCGAGATGATCAACGCCGGGGTGCTGGTCTACTGCCGGGCCAGGAGCTTCGTCGGCGCCCGGGTGCACCTGGACGAGACCCGGCTGCGCTGCCTGGACCCCGGGGTGGACGTGGCCGGGGTGCGGGCGGCGCTGCGCGGCTACCAGGAGATCTGCGCGGGCGGCGACGACGCGGGGCAGGCGGGCGGCGACGACCCGGGGCGCCGCTTCCGCTGGCTGACGGCGCCCCGCAGCACCATCGTGCAGCCGGGGCCGATCCACACCGGGCTGACCGCCGACCCGCGGGCCGAGGCCGACCGGCTGCTGGCGCTGCTGGTCCACTGAGCCGGCCCGGCGGTGTGCGGCGGCGGTGCGCCCGTACCGCCCCGGTCCGGTGCGCTGAGCCACATCGCCCGTGGTGGCGTTGACACTGGGTCACTGTCCTCCTACGGTTTCGGCTACGGGACCTACTAAGCGGTCGCTCATGCGTCGAGGCGCTGGCCGGCCGCACCACAGGGTTGAGGAGAACAGATGTCCAGCACGGAGCAGCGCGTCGCGATCGTCACCGGCGCCGCCCGCGGAATCGGCGCCGCCACCGCGCTACGGCTGGCCGCGGAGGGCCGGGCCGTCGCCGTACTCGACCTCGACGAGAGCGCCTGCAAGGACACCGTCGACACCATCACCGCGGCCGGCGGCCGGGCCCTCGCGGTGGGCGCAGACGTGTCGGACGAGGACCAGGTCGAGGCCGCCGTCGCCAGGGTCGCCGCCGAACTCGGCGCGCCCACCGTGCTGGTGAACAACGCCGGTGTGCTCCGCGACAACCTGCTGTTCAAGATGGGCGCGGGCGACTGGGACACCGTCATGAACGTCCACCTGCGCGGCGCCTTCCTGATGACCCGTGCCGCGCAGCGCCACATGGTCGACGCGCACTTCGGCCGGGTGGTCAACCTCTCCTCGTCCTCCGCGCTCGGCAACCGCGGCCAGGCCAACTACTCCGCCGCCAAGGCGGGCCTCCAGGGCTTCACCAAGACCCTGGCCATCGAGCTGGGCAAATTCGGCGTCACCGCCAACGCCGTCGCCCCCGGCTTCATCGCCACCGACATGACCGCCGCCACCGCCGCCCGGGTCGGCATGGGCTTCGAGGACTTCAAGAACGCCGCCGCGAGCCAGATCCCGGTCCAGCGGGTCGGCGTTCCGGAGGACGTCGCGGGCGCCATCGCCTTCTTCACCGGCGACGACGCGGGATTCATCTCGGGCCAGGTGCTGTACGTCGCCGGCGGCCCGCTCAACTGACCGGCCGGAGGCCCGAGACCATGACCCAGCTCCCCACCACCACCCCCGCCCAGGACACCGGCCGGGTCGCCCTGGTCACCGGCGCCAGCCGCGGCATCGGCTACGGCATCGCGCAGGCGCTGGTCGCCCGCGGCGACCGGGTGTGCATCACCGGACGCAACGAGGACGCCCTCAAGGAGGCCGTCGAGCGGCTCGGCGCGGACCGGGCGATCGGCGTCGCGGGCAAGGCCCACGACGAGGCGCACCAGGCCGTCGCCGTCGCACGCACCATGGAGGCCTTCGGCCGGGTGGACTACCTCGCCAACAACGCGGGCACCAACCCCGTCTACGGCCTGCTGGCCGACCTCGACCTCGGTGTGGCCCGCAAGGTCTACGAGACCAACGTGATCTCGGCGCTCGGCTTCGCCCAGCAGACCTGGAAGGCCTGGCAGAAGGACAACGGCGGCGCGATCCTCAACATCGCCTCGATCGCCGGCCTCGCCCCCTCGCCCTTCATCGGCGCCTACGGCATCAGCAAGGCCGCGATGGTCAACCTGACCGTGCAGCTCGCCGCCGAGATGGCGCCCGGTGTGCGGGTCAACTCCATCGCGCCCGCGGTGGTCAAGACGAAGTTCGCCGCCGCGCTCTACGAGGGCCGCGAGGAGGAGGCCGCGGCGGGCTACCCGCTGGGGCGGCTCGGCATACCCGACGACATCGGCGGCGCGGCCGCCTTCCTGCTCGGCGACCAGGCCGGCTGGATCACCGGCCAGAACCTGGTGATCGACGGCGGGCTGTTCCTGCACGCGGGCGGCGCCTGACCGCGGGCGCGCCCGGGAGGCCGGGGCCGGGCGAGGGCCTCGGCGAGTGCATTGTCAGTGCCTGCCGGTACGTTCTGACGCAGTAACGGATCGCGTACCGGAGGTTCCTGACGTGCCCAGCATGCTGCCCGACTCCTGGCAGAGCGTTCTCGGCGAGGAGTTGGACAAGCCCTACTTCCAGCAGCTCACCGAGTTCGTGGAGACCGAACGCAAGGAGCACCGCATCTTCCCGCCGCGCGACGAGGTGTTCGCGGCGCTGGAGGCGACGCCCTTCGACCGGGTCAAGGTGCTGATCCTCGGTCAGGACCCCTACCACGGTGACGGCCAGGGCCACGGGCTGTGCTTCTCCGTCCGGCCGGGAGTGAGGACCCCGCCCTCGCTGCGGAACATCTTCAAGGAGATGCACGAGGAGCTGGGCCACCCTGTGCCGGACAACGGCTACCTGCTGCCCTGGGCGGAGCAGGGAGTGCTGCTGCTCAACGCGGTGCTGACGGTCCGCGAGGCGGAGGCCAACTCGCACAAGGGCAAGGGCTGGGAGAAGTTCACCGACGCGGTGATCCGGGCGGTGGCCGGCCGCACCGACCCCGCGGTCTTCGTGCTGTGGGGGAATTACGCCAAGAAGAAGCTGCCGCTGATCGACACCTCCCGGCACACCGTGATCCAGGGCGCGCACCCCTCCCCGCTGTCCGCGAAGCTCTTCTTCGGCAGCCGGCCCTTCACCCAGATCGACGCGGCGGTGCGGGCGCAGGGCCACGAGCCCATCGACTGGCGCATCCCCGATCTCGGGGTGCGTGCCGGTTAGCGTCATCGGATGCGAGGACATCAGGAGGTGCCGACGGGCGGCCCGGCGCCCGCGGACGACGCCATGACGAGCAGGATCGGCCAAGTGGTGATGCTGCTGCACGCCGGGGACCGGGAGGAGGCGCGGCACCGCTTCACGGCGCTGTGGGCGGAGCTGGGCGAGCAGGGCGACCCCCTGCACCGCTGCACCGTCGCCCACTACCTGGCCGACACCCAGGACGACCCCGAGGACGAACTGGCCTGGGACCTGCGGGCGCTGCGGGCCGCCGAGGCGGTGGACGCGGAGCGGGCCGGCGGCGGAGGACAGGCCGGCCAGGTGCGCGGCTTCTACCCGTCGCTGCACCTCAACCTGGCCGCGTCCTACGTCAGGGTCGGCGAGGAGCGGCTGGCGCGCAGCCACCTCGGCCTGGCCCGCAAGGCCTGCGGCGCGCTGGCCGAGGACGCGTACGGCGACGGGGTGCGGGCCGCGGTGGGCCGGCTGGAGCTGCGGCTGACCGGTTCCGGTCAGTTGCCGTAGGCCCGCGCGCAGATGGCGGCCGCGGCGCTGTCCGCCGTCCAGCCGCCGTAGGCGCGCCCCAGGGCGCAGACCCCGCCGGCCGCGGGCTTCCTGGCCACCCGGGGTGGCCGCGGCTCGGCCGCCCGGTGCGGCACAGGGCCGGGCCGCGGCGCATCCGCGTGCCCGCCCGGTACCGCGACTCCGGCAGCAGCCGCCGCGGAGTCGGGCCGTACGGTCGCCAGCAGCGGACTGCCCGGCGGCGGGGTCAGCCGTACGACATCGGGCTCCCGGAGCTGCGCCGCGGGGGCGGTGGCGGGCGGGGGAGCGGAGACCGTGGTGCATCCGGCAGCGGCACAGGCCGCCGCCAGGATCACCACAGAGGGCAGGAGGCGCACTTCCCCAACAGTGCCCGCGCCGCCCGGCGCCCGACAGTCCCCGCAGGAGTGAAAGATCGGTCGCGCACGACCCGCGGCTCACCCGTACGAGTGCGCGCCGCACCGGAGCGCGAGGCCCGCGCCGCGGCACACCCCGGCCCCGGCCGGGCCGCAATCCGGCCCGTATGCTGCGGTGGCACCGCTCCCACCAGGGGAAGTGCGGCACCGGCACGAGGAGCACGGCATGGCATCGGGCAGCGCCCCACTGAAGATCGGCGTCATCGGCCTCGGTGACATCGCGCAGAAGGCGTATCTGCCGGTACTGACCGCCCAGCCGGGCCTGGAGATCCATCTGCAGACCCGCACCCCCGCGACCCTGGACCTGGTCGGCGACGCCCACCGGCTGCCGCACCGGCACACCGGCCTCGACGCCCTGCTCGCCCGGGGACTGGACGCCGCCTTCGTGCACGCGCCCACCGAGCACCATGTCGAGATCGCCGCCCGGGTCATCGAGGCGGGCGTCCCGGTCTACGTCGACAAGCCGCTCGCCCGCGACGCCGAGGGCGCCCGCCGCCTGGTCGCCCTCGCCGAGGAGCGCGGCGTCCCGCTGATGGCCGGCTTCAACCGCCGCTACGCCCCCGGCTATGTCCAGTGCCTGGACCACCCGCGGGATCTGATCCTCCTGCAGAAGAACCGGATCGGCCTGGCGGACGAGGCACGTGAGGTGGTCTTCGACGACTTCATCCACGTGGTGGACACACTGCGCTTCCTCGCCCCGGGGCCGGTCGAGCAGGTCCGGGTCTCGGCGAAGGTCAGGGACGGCCTGCTGCACCACGTGGTGCTGCACCTGTCGGGCGACGGCTTCACCGCGATCGGCTCGATGAACCGGATGAGCGGCTCCACCGAGGAGAGCCTCGACGTCAGCGGGTCCGACACCCGGCGCCAGGTGTTCAATCTCGCCGAGGTCGTCGACCACAAGGGCCAGCCGACCGTGCGCCGCCGCGGCGACTGGGTGCCGGTCGCCCGGCAGCGCGGCATCGAGCAGATCACCCTGGCCTTCCTCGACGCGGTCCGCTCCGGCACCCCTCTCGGCGGGCGCGACGCGCTGGCCACCCACGAGCTGTGCGAACGGATCGTCACCGAGGTACGGGAACAGGCCGCCTGACCAACCGCGTCAGCTCGTACGCCGCCGCGGCCAGCACCAGCAGCAGCGCCACATGCGGCACCCAGTCGCCGAACCGTACGTAGAGGCTGCGGCCGGAGGCGAGCGGGACCTCGTAGACCGCGGTGGTGCTGCTGCCGGTGCCGATCCTGCGGCCGACCCGGCGGCCGTCGGCGTCGTAGACCGCGCTGATGCCGGTCAGTGTGGCGTGCACCATCGGCCGCCAGTCCTCCGCCGCCCGCAGCGCGGCGAGCGACGCGTGCTGCGCGGGCGCCCAGCTGTGCTGGAAGGACGACGTGGACGACTGGGCGACCAGCAACTGGGCGCCGTCGCCCGCCAGATGGCGGCTCATGTCGGGGAAGGCCGTCTCGAAGCACACCAGCGGCCCGAACCGCAGCCGGCCGGTGTCCATCACCACCTGCCGGGTGCCGCGCTGCCGGTCCTCGCCCGCGGCCTTGCCCACCGAGGTCGCCCAGCCCAGCACCGACCGCAGCGGGATGTACTCGCCGAACGGCACCAGCCGCATCTTGTCGTACGACTGCCCGGTCACCCCGCCGGGGCCGATCAGCACCGCCGTCTTGGAGATGCCTGTGCCGTCGGCCCGCGGGGCGTCCACATTGACCAGCAGATCCGCCCCGACCTGCCGGGACAGTGCCACCAGCCGGCCCGCCACATCGGGCCGCGCGGCCAGGTCGACGCCGATGCTGCTCTCGCCCCACACGACCAGGTCCGGGTGGCTGCCGGCCAGTTGCCCGGTCAGCCGCATCTCACGGTCCAGCCGCGCGGCCGGGGTGGCGACCACCCCGGGCTGCACGACCGCGATCCTGGTGCTGCCCGCCGCCTGCGGGCGCGGGGTCCACAGCCAGGCCGTGGCGGTCAGCACCGCCGCCGCGAGCAGCGCCCCGGCCGCTGGCCTGCGTACCCCGGGGACGGCGATCAGCGCGACCACGGCGGTGTTGACCAGCACCACCAGCAGGCTGACCAGCCACACCCCGCCGACCGACACCAGCCGCAGCGCCGGCGCCACCTGCCACTGGCTGGCCCCCAGCAGCCCCCACGGGCCGCCGAGATACTGCCAGGACCGCACCAGCTCCACCATCAGCCACCCGCACGGCAGCAGCACCAGCGCGGGTCCGACCCGGGCCGGCCCCACCGCGCCCGCCCCGAGCAGCCGGCGCACCAGCCAGCCCCAGGGCGCCCACAGCGCGCCCAGCAGCAGCGCGAGCACCACGATGAAGACGCTCAGGCTCGGGATCAGCCAGTGGTGCACGGCCAGCATGAAGCCCCCGCCGCCCAGCCAGCCGTCCAGCGCGGCCCGCCGCGGGCTTCCGGCGGAGCGCGCCAGCAGCATCCACGGCACCAGCGCCACGTAGGCCAGCCACCACAGCGACGGTGCGGGGAAGGCCAGCGCGGGCAGCGCCCCGGCAGCGGCCGCGGCGGCGCCGCGGGTCCAGGGCGACGCGAGCCGCGACTGCTGTTCCTGGGCCGTCACCGTCATACGCGCTCCCTCACCGGTCCCCGCTCACCTGCCCGCGCGCATCCCCGTCGGCGCGGGGCTGCGGAGCGACCAGTGTCCTTGGTCCTGCTTGTCCCGTGCGGCGGGCGGCATGCGCGGCCCGCGGCGTGTCGGCGCGGCAGGTGCTGTGCGTACGGCTCAGGGCAGCCGGTTCCACGCGGTCAGCACATGGCGGCCGTGCTCGGAGCCGAGCCGGCTGACCGTACCGGTGGCCAGCTGGAAGAGGGCGCCGTCGGCGGGCGGCAGGCCCAGCCTGCGGGCGGTCAGCACCCGCAGGAAGTGGGAGTGCGCGACCAGCACCACATCGCCGCCGTCGCCGTTGGCGAAGGCCGCCTCGACCCGGGCGAGCACCCGGTCGGCGCGCTCCCCGATCTGCTCGGGGGTCTCACCGGGATGGCCCTCGGGCCCGGGGACCACACCGTCGGTCCACAGGTCCCAGCCGGGCCGCCCGCGCAGGATGTCCCGGGTGGTCACACCCTCGTAGCCGCCGTAGTCCCATTCGTGCAGCCCGGGATCGATCCTGACCCGGTCCAGGCCGGCCAGCTTCGCCGTGTCGCGGGCGCGCCGCATCGGACTGACCAGGACCGCGGAGACGTGCCGGGCCGCGAGCAGCGGCGCCAGGCCGCGGGCCTGCGCCTCGCCGTCCTCGGTGAGCGGCAGATCGGTGTAACTGGTGTGCTGCCCTGACAGGCTCCACTCGGTCTCACCGTGCCGGATCAGCACCAGCTCGCCCATCGCCGCACCTCCTGCGACGCCCCTCGGCGTCCCGGTGTGATCATACGTCCCAGCCGTACCCGACGGCCGGTCAGCCGGCGCCCGCCGCCCGGCCGCAGGCCGCCGGTCACCCTTGCGGCGGCAGGCATGACACACGGGCGCCGGGAAAGACTCCCGTCACCCTTCGTCGTGACGATGACCGCGCGTGTCCCGGTTGCGGCATCAGCGTGGCGTCGGTGTGATCGTAGGGACGTGCCGCGGGCGCAGGTGCGCCCGCGCCCGTCCGGCCCGTCCCCCGTCGTCCGACGACAGCAACAGGAGCCGCCATGAACGACGCCCCCCGCACCTACGACGTGATCGTCATCGGTGCAGGCCCGGTCGGTGAGAACCTGGCCGAACGCGCACGGGCCGCCGGGCTGAGCGCGGTGATCGTGGAGAGCGAACTGGTCGGCGGCGAGTGCTCCTACTGGGCGTGCATGCCGAGCAAGGCGCTGCTCCGCCCGGCCCTCGCCCGCGCCGACGCCAAGCGGCTGCCGGGGCTCAGCCGCGCCGTGCAGGGGCCGCTGGACACCGCCGCGGTGCTGGCCAGGCGCGACGACTTCACCTCGCACTGGAAGGACGACGGGCAGCAGGCCTGGCTGACGTCGGTCGACGTGGATCTCGTACGCGGCCACGGCCGGCTCGACGGCCCGCGGCAGGTGGCCGTGGCCACCGCGGACGGCGGCACCGTACGGCTGGCCGCGCGGCACGCGGTGGCGGTCTGCACCGGCACGACCGCGGCGCTCCCGCCCATGCCGGGCATCGCCGACATCAATCCGTGGACCAGCCGGGACGCGACCAGTGCCAAGAAGGCGCCGCGGCGGCTCGCCGTGGTGGGCGGCGGAGTCGTCGCGGTCGAGATGGCCACCGCGTGGCAGGCGCTCGGTTCCCAGGTCACGCTGCTGGTGCGCGGCGACTCGCTGCTGCCGAAGGTGGAGCCCTTCGCGGGCGAGATGGTCGCCGACGGGCTGCGGGAGGCCGGGGTCGACGTGCGCTTCGGGACGAACGTCGCCTTCGTGGAGCGGGACGGCGCCCACGGCGAGGTCAGGCTCGGCGTGGAGGGCGGCGCCCGGGTCAGCGCGGACGAGGTGCTCTTCGCCATCGGGCGCGCCCCGCACACCGGCGACATCGGCCTGGAGACCGTCGGCCTCAAGCCGGGCAGCTGGCTGCCGGTGGACGACACCTGCCAGGTCACCGGCGTCGACGGCGGCTGGCTCTACGCGGCCGGTGACGTCAACCACCGGGCGCTGCTCACCCACCAGGGCAAATACCAGGCCAGGATCGCCGGCGCGGTGATCGGCGCCCGCGCGAAGGGCGAGCCGGTGGACGAGACGCCGTGGAGCCCGTATGTGGCGACCGCCGACCACGCTGCGGTGCCGCAGGTGGTCTTCACCGACCCCGAGGTCGCCGCGGTCGGCCTGTCGGCCGCCGAGGCGGAGCAGGCCGGGCGGCGGACCACGGTGGTGGACTACGACCTCGCCCAGGTCGCCGGCGCGAGCCTGTACGGCGACGGCTACCGGGGCCGGGCCAGGATGGTCGTCGACCTGGACCGCGGCCACCTGCTGGGCGTCACCTTCGTCGGCCCGGGCGTCGGCGAACTCCTGCACTCGGCGACGGTGGCGGTCGCGGGCGAGGTGCCGGTGGACCGGCTGTGGCACGCGGTCCCCGCCTACCCCACGATCAGCGAGGTCTGGCTGCGCCTGCTGGAGGCCTACCGGGGCTGACCCGGCCGCCGGCCGCTCGACCGGGCGCCCGGGAGGTCCCGGGCCGTCCCCTCGGGTTGGGCCGCCTGGGGTCAGCGGCCCGCGAGCTGCGGGTAGAGCGCCGCCAGGTCGGCCGCCAGGCCCGCCTTGACCTGCTTGCTCAGGTCGTCGGCGAGCACTTCGTGCAGCCCGGCCCCGACGCCGTCCAGCGCGGTGCGCGCCACCGCCGCGGGATCCAGCTTCGGGGCGGTGACGCCGACCGTCATGTCGGTGTCCATGTAGCCGACGTGCAGCGCGGTGACCTGGGTGCCCCGGTCCGCCAGTGCCAGCCGCAGCGCGTTGGTCATCGACCACTCGGCCGACTTCGCCGCGGAGTAGGCGGCGCTGCCCGGCTGGCTGATCCAGGACAGTACCGACAGCACATTGAGGATCGCGCCGCCGCCGTTCTTCGCCAGGGCGGGGGCGAAGGCCCGGCTGACCGCCAGGGTGCCCAGCACGTGGGTCTCGAACTCGGTCCGGTACGCGCTCAGGTCGCCGTCCAGGATGGCCGCTCCTGTGGAGCTGCCCGCGTTGTTGACCAGCAAGGTGACGTCGCCCGCCTGCTCGGCCGCGGCGCGTACCGAGCCGGGGTCCGTGATGTCGAGGGTGATCGGCACCGCTCCGGGTACGCGCACCGACGCGGGATTGCGGGCGGCGGCGTAGACCTTGGCCGCGCCGGCGTCGAGCAGCGCCTTCACGAACTGCTCGCCGAGGCCGCGGTTGGCTCCGCTGACGAGTGCGACCGAGCCGTTGATCTGCATGAGGGTCCTCCGGTAGGGGAGCGGGTCGTAGTGCCGACCGATGGAAACCGATCGGTTTCCACTCACCGTAAACCGATCTGTTTCCGATGTCGAGCGGGCGCGGTAGTCTCGGGCTTATGGCCACCACAGCGGAGCAGCCGTCACCTGTCGCGGAGCCGTCGCCCCTTGCGGAGCCGAAGCCTCTTGCTGAGCCGTCGCCCGACGCGGCGGCGTCCCGGGAGGGGAGGCGCGCGGGGAAGGCGTCGTCGCGGGACCGGCTGCTGGACGCCGCGGCCGAGCTGTTCTACCGGGACGGCGTCGGCACCGGCATCGACGCCCTGTGCAAGGCCGCGGGTGTGTCGAAACGCTCGATGTACCAGCTCTTCGCCGGCAAGGACGACATGCTCGCCGCCGCGCTGGAACGCGCGGCGCCCGGTTATCAGGCGCTCGTGCTGCCGCCGCCCGGCGCCCCCGGGCCGCCTCGCGCCCGGCTGCTGCACGTCTTCGAGCGGCTGGAGCGGGCCGCGCTCTCGCCCGGCTACCTCGGCTGCCCGTTCCTGGCTACCCAGGTGGAGCTCAAGGACCCCGCGCACCCCGCGAGCGTGGTCGCCGCCCGCGGCAAGCAGGTGCTCACCGACTTCTTCCGGGCCGAGGCCGCGCGCGGCGGCGCCGCTGACCCGGCCCTGCTCGCCCGCCAGCTGACGCTGGTCTTCGACGGCGCGAGCGCCCGGGCCGGCATCGGCGCCGACTCGCTGGACGGCCTCGCGGTCACCACGGCCGCCGCGCTGATCGACGCTGCGGGTGTCACGGACTGAGCCGCATCGGTCGCGGCGGGGCGGCGCAAAGAGCGGGAACGGGCGGAAACCCGCCCCGGACGCCCGCGTTGGGCGCCCACAACGTGGCCGTCGCGTCCACCATGCGGTCAACCGTTTGACCGGCTTCGGCCGCGCCGGTTACGTTGCGCGGCATGCAGCGCACCACACACCTGACGACGCGGGGTCATGTCGACCTCAAGCGTGTGTGCTCCGCCGCGTGTCACCAGGTCTGACAGCACAGCTCCGCGAGGAGCGCCAACGGGGTGCCCGCCCCGCCGGTTCGACGCCGGCGCGGCCCCCACGGGTACGCCCCGCCGCCGTCGACCTGGAAGGCCACCGTGGTAGTCCTGCCGCCGTCCGACCGCCGTGACACCGCCCCGCTTCCCCCGACTCCGCTGCGCCGCGCCGACGTTCCGCACTCCGCGGTCCCGCTCCGCCGCCCCTCGGCGGCAGGCGCCGTGCTCAGCGCGATCCTCGACCACGGCCCGGTGGCCCGCAGCACCGTCGCCCGGCTGACCGGCCTGTCGCCGGCCGCGGTGAGCGGGCACTGCACGCAGTTCCTGGCCCGCGGCCTGATCAGCCAGAGCGAGGAGACCGCGGGACCGCGGGGCCTGGGCCGACCGCACATCCCGCTGGACATCGACACCGGCCGCTATCTCGTGGCCGGCGCGCACATCGCGGTCGCCCACTCCACCCTGGCGCTGATGGACCTGCGCGGCCGGATCGTCGCCAGCGACCGCAGGCCGCACCACGGCACCGACCCGCAGCGGGTGCTCGGCGGACTGGCCGCCCGGCTGCCCCGGCTGGTCGCCGCGCACGCCGGCGGCCGCACGGTGCTGGCGCTGGGCCTCGCCACCGGGCAGTGGGTGGACCCCGACGCCGGGGTGATCGTCGACCATCCGCGGCTGGGCTGGCGCGATGTGGCGGCCCGTGAGTTCCTGGCCGCCGCCACCGGGCTGCCGGTGCACGTCGACAGCCACTCCAGGGCGCTGGCCCGCGCCGAGCAGCTGTTCGGCGCGGTGGCCACCCGGGAGAGCGCGGTGCTGCTGTTCGTCGGAGCGGTCGTGGACGCCGCCTTCGCCACCACCGACGGGGTGCACCGCGGCCCGCGCTCGGCGGCGGGCAGTGTGGCGCACCTGCCGGTCGGACCCGGCACGGACACGGACGCCGGCCCGGCGGAGACCTGTACATGCGGCACGCCCGGCTGCCTTCAGTCCGAGGTGTCGGAACCCGCGCTCGTCCGGCAGGCCGCCGCCCGCGGGCTCGTGGTCGCCGACTTCCGCGCGCTGCTGGACCTGGCGCTGGCCGGCGAACCGCGCGCGGTGGACCTCTTCCGGCGGCGGGCGATGCATGTGGGCCGGGCGGTCGCGCTGCTGCTTGACATGTTCGACCCGGAGGTCGTGGTCGTCGTCGAGCCGGGCGCCGGGCGGCTGACGGAGTGTCTGGACGTGCTGCGCGCCGAGGTCGCCGACCGCTCGTGGGTCTGCGGCGACCCGCGGCGCGTGGTGGTGCCGAGCAGCTTCACCGGCTCGGTCCTCCAGGTCGCGGGCGGCGCGGTCGCGCTCGGCGCGCTCTACGCCGACCCGCTCGGACCGTGGCCGGTGCTGCCCGCCGTGGGCTGAACGGGTCGCAGGCCGGCCCGGCGGGCGCGATATCCGACTTAATTCAGGAAGTTGCATTGTTGACCCGGGTGGAACGCGGCCGCGAGAATGGAATCATGAACGGTAAGCAGCGGAATCCGGAGCAGGCGCCGAGCCCGGCGCGTTCCTTCCGCGCGCCCGCCACGCCGGCCCGCGACACCGCCCGGCGTGCGTGTTGTCGGCGCCACAGCGCCCCCGCCGCGTGTCGCCCGCACCGTTTCTGTCGGGGCGTCAGCCGCACCGCGTAATCACCGCGGCCCCCGTACGGCATTCCCCGCCCCCCTGCTTTTCCCTTGTTTCCCCTCCTCTCGTCCCATGTCGTGATCAGCCGCGCCCATAGTGCGCCGCACAATGCCGTGCGGGCCGCCGACGCGGTGCTTTCCGCTGCGCCCATCCCGCCCGCACCCAAGCCAATTGGGGGAGACGTTGACCACCACCGTGCCGTCGCTTCCCGCCCCGGGCATCGCCCCTGAGCGGTTCAAGAAGATCTTCCGCAACCACCCGGCAGGCGTGGTCGTCGTCACCGTGGGCGCAGGCCGCGGCCCGGCCGGCTTCACCGCGACCTCGCTCACCTCGCTCTCCCTCGAACCCCCGCTGGTGTCGTTCGGCATCGGAGTCACCGCGTCGTCCTGGCCGCATGTCGAGCAGGCCGGCAGCGCCGTCGTCAACTTCCTCGGCGCCGACCAGGAACAGCTCGCCAGGACCTTCGCCACCAGCGGTATCGACCGTTTCGCCGAGCCGACCCGGTGGCGCCGGCTGCCGCAGGGCGAGCCTGTGCTCGACGGGGTGACCGGCTGGCTGCACCTGCGCATCGAGCAGATCGTGCCGGCCGGCGACCACCGCGTCGTGATCGGCCGGGTCCAGGACTCCTGGGCCGGCGGCGCCCGCAGCCCGCTGCTCTTCCACGACGGCGGCTACCACTCACTGTGACCAGCCCAGCACCCGGTACCCCCACCCCGCCCGGACCAGCGACCGGATGACGATTCCGGCCTTTCCCCAGGAATTCACCATGACCACAAGCCCCGCCGCCCGACTCGTCCCACGCCGGTCATTTCTCGCCCTCGCAGGCGGCGCCGCATACCTCGCCGCGTGCTCCCGGAATTCGAGCGCGTCGATCGACAGCGTGCCGAACCGCGCACTCCCCTCGGGCGCGCCGCCGTCCGGGACGAAGCTCGCGATAGCCATTCACACCTCACAGTTGCAGCTGGCCGAATCGGGCCTGGACAAGCAATTGCAGTTCTCGGTCTCCAGCTGGCCCAATCTGAGTGCGGGACCCGATGTCATCCAGGGATTCCGCGCCCATTCCGTCGATCTCGCGAGCAACGCCGGAATTCCGCCGATCCAGGCCGAGGCCATCAAGGTCGGCGCCCGGATCGTCGCCGTGCAGAGCCGCGACCACCCGATCTACAGCTTCGCGACCGCGCCGGGATCCGGGGACGCCATCGCCTCGGCGAAGGACTTCCGCGGCAAGAAGATCGCCTTCTCGCAGGGCCAGGCCCAGGGCGTGGTGGTGCTGCGCGCCATCAAGGAGGCGGGCCTGAGGAATTCCGACGTCAAGCTGATCGCGCTGCCCAGCACGCAGTTCCTGACCGCGCTGCAGTCCAAGCAGGTCGACGTGGCGCCGCTGGGCGAACCGTCGCTGACCAAGTACCTCAGCCAGTACGGAAAGGACGGCGCCCGGGCGGTCGCCACCGACGTGGTGGACAGGCTGGGCGTCCTGTGGGCGCCCACCGAGGTCCTCAACGACGACGCGAAGGTCGCCGCCATCCGCAACTTCATCCCGCTGTGGGCCAAGGGCGTGGTGTGGGCGTGGGAGAACACCGACCAGTGGATCCGGAGCTACTACGTCAAGGACCAGGGGGTGACCGCCGCGGACGGCAAGCGCATCGTCTCCGCGCTCTCCCAGCCGCAGTTCCCGCGCAGCTGGGACAGGGCCGTCGCCTGGGAGCAGGAGACGGCCGACCTGATGGCCGAGGGCGGCTTCGTGACGAAGGTCAGGGCCGAGGCGCTGTTCGACCGCCGCTTCGAGGGGCTGGCGGCGCAGGCCGTACCGGCGAAATACCAGGTGGCGTCATGACCGACCTGCTGCCCCAGGCGCGTGCGGCGGAGCCCGCAGCCAAGGACCGTACCCAGGCCGCGGCGCCCGCACCGGCCCGGCGCGCCGTGACCGGCACCCGGCGCACCGCGACCTCCGCGACCGGCACCCGGCGGCGGCTCGGCCCCGGCCGGGCGATCCCCTTCGCCCGGCTGACCGGCCCGGCGCTGGTGGTGCTCATCTGGTGGGCCGCCTCCGCCTCCGGCTATCTCGACCCGCGCATCCTGTCGGGACCGGGCACCGTCGCCTCGACCGCGGCCGACCTGATCAGGAGCGGCCGGCTCCAGAGCAATGTGGCGGTCTCGCTGCAACGCGCCGGATTCGGCCTGCTGTTCGGGGTGCTCGCCGGTGTGCTGCTAGCGGTGGCCGCCGGGCTCAGCCGGGTCGGCGAGTACCTGCTCGACGGCACCCTCCAGGTCAAGCGCGCGATCCCGTCGCTCGCCCTGCTGCCGCTGATGATCCTGTGGCTCGGCATCGGCGAGCAGATGAAGATCACCGTGATCGCCCTCGGTGTCGCGGTCGTCGTCTACATCAACACCTACGCCTCGCTCACCGGCATCGACCGCAGATACGTCGAACTGGGCGAGAGCCTGGACCTCACCCGCGTGCAGTTCATCCGCAAGGTGGTGATCCCCGGCGCGCTGCCCGGCTTCTTCGTCGGACTGCGCCTGGCGGTCACCGCGTCCTGGCTCGGCCTGGTGGTGGTCGAGCAGATCAACGCCACCAAGGGCCTCGGCTACATGATGTTCCAGGCCCAGCTGTACGCCCAGTCCGACGTGATCATCGTCGGCCTGGTCGTCTACGGAATCTTCGGCTTCGTGTCGGACGCGATCGTGCGTGCCGCAGAACGGAGGGTGCTGTCATGGCGACGCACGCTGGCGGACTGACCGCCGAGCGGCCGGCCGGCCCGGCGGCCGCCGCGGTCCGCACCACCCGGCTGGTGCGCTCCTTCGGCGACCGGGACGTACTCAAGGAACTCGACCTGGCCCTGGGGCAGGGGGAGTTCACCGCGCTCCTGGGCCGCAGCGGCTCCGGAAAGTCCACCCTGCTGCGCGCGGTCGCCCGGCTCGACCACGGTGTCGCCGGGTCCGGCGAACTGAGCGTGCCCGAACGGGTGTCGCTGTCCTTCCAGGACTCCCGGCTGCTGCCCTGGCTGCGGGTGCTGGACAACGTGGTGCTCGGCGTGCGCGGCAGGGACGCCAAGGAGCGCGGCACGAAGGCGCTGGCCGAGGTCGGGCTCGAAGGCCGGGAGCGCTCCTGGCCGCACGAGCTGTCCGGCGGCGAGCAGCAGCGTGCCGCCCTGGCCCGCGCCCTGGTCCGCGACCCCGAACTGCTGCTGGCCGACGAGCCGTTCGGGGCACTGGACGCGCTCACCCGGATCAGGATGCACGACCTGCTGCGGGAGCTGTACGAACGGCACCGCCCCGCGGTGCTGCTGGTCACCCACGACGTGGACGAGGCCGTCGAACTCGCCGACCGCGTCCTGGTGCTGGAGGAGGGCCGGATCGCGGTCGACCTGACCATCGACCTGCCGACCCCGCGCAGCCGCCGCGACCCGCGCTTCCAGGAATACCGCGACCTCCTGCTCGCCGCGCTCGGCGTGCACCAGCCGGAGGCCACCGCCGACCCCGTACGCCCCGCCCCGCACCCCGCTGACGCGCCCACCGGGCACCCGCACAAGGAGACGAACTCCCATGACCCGCAAGCCTGACCGCAAACCGCTGCACCTGAACGCCTTCCTGATGTCGGTCGGGCACCACGAGGCGGCCTGGCGGCTGCCGGAGAGCCCCGCGGCCGGCGGCACCGACATCGCGCACTACCAGAACCTCGCGCGGATCGCGGAACGCGGCAAGCTCGACTCGCTCTTCCTCGCCGACAGCCCCGTCCTGATGGGCGACCCGGGCCGCCGCCCCGCCAACAAGCTCGAACCGACCGTGCTGCTCACCGCGCTGGCCGGCGTCACCGAGCACATCGGCCTGATCGCCACCGCCTCCACCAGCTACAACGAGCCGTACAACCTGGCCCGCCGGTTCGCCTCGGTCGACCATGTCTCGGACGGCCGGGCCGGCTGGAACATCGTCACCACCGCGGGCGCCGATGCGGCCCGCAACTTCGGCCTGGACGACACCCCGCTGCACCGCGACCGCTACCTGCGGGCCGCCGAGTTCGTGGACGTCGCCACCAAGCTGTGGGACAGCTGGGCCGACGACGCCGTCGTCGCCGACAAGGAGTCCGGCATCCACGCGCTGGCCGACAGGGTGCGGAAGTTCGAGCACCGGGGTACGTATTTCCGGGTGGACGGACCGCTGAACGTACAGCGTTCCCCGCAGGGCTACCCGCTCCTGGTGCAGGCCGGCTCCAGCGAGGACGGCAAGGACTTCGCGGCCCGCTACGCCGAAGCGGTCTTCACCGCCCAGCAGACCCTTGAGGAGGCCATCGCCTTCTACAAGGACGTCAAGCAGCGCGCCCTCGGCTTCGGCCGCGACCCCGAGGGCATCAAGATCCTGCCCGGCATCGTGCCCGTCATCGGCGACACCGAGGATAAGGCGCGGGCGCTGGACGACGAGCTGGACCGGCTGATCCGCCCCGAGTACGCCGTGCGGCAGCTGTCCAGGACCCTGCGTGTCGCCCCGGAGCAGCTGGAACTCGACAAGGAGCTCCCCGACGACATCCCCACCGAGGACGAGATCGAGGGCGCCAAGAGCCGCTTCACCCTCATCGTGGAGCTGGCCAGACGCGAGCGGCTGACCGTACGGCAGCTGATCGGCCGGCTCGGCGGCGGACGCGGCCACCGCACCTTCGCCGGCACCGCCGAACAGGTCGCCGACACCATCGAGCACTGGTACGACGCGGGCGCCGCCGACGGCTTCAACATCATGCCCGCGGTGCTGCCCTCGGGACTCGAGCTGTTCGTGGACCGGGTGGTGCCGATCCTCCAGGAACGCGGCCTGTTCCGCACCGAGTACACCGGCAGCACCCTGCGCGAGCACTACGGCCTGCCGCGCCCCGCCAACCGCCTCTTCGACACCGCCGACACCAGCGCCGGGCACTTCGGCATCGCACTCACGGAGGTTTCGTGACGGACTGTAGAAGCACGGCCCCCGGGGCGGCCGCCACCCCGGCGGCCGGCCCGGCGGGACCGCCACCGGCCGGCTGGGTCCGCCGGCTCGGCGGCTACTGCCTGCGGCACCGCGGCGACCTGCTCGCCGCCTTCGCCGGCGCGCTGGTCGCCGCGGTCGCCACCGCGGTGCTGCCCCTGGTGCTGCGCCACGTCGTGGACACCGTCGCGGCCGGCGCGGGCGGCCCGCTCGGCTGGTGGATCGCGCTGCTCGCCGGGATCGGCGCCGTCCGCTTCGCGGCCGGCTGCACCCGCCGCTACCGGGCCGGGCGGTTGTCGCTCGGCGTGCAGTACGACCTGCGCAACGACGCCTTCGGGGCGCTGCTGCGGCTCGGCGGCGCCCAGCAGGACGACCTGCGCACCGGCCAGATCGTCAGCCGGTCGATCTCCGACATCACCTTGATCCAGACCCTGCTGCAGTTCCTGCCGAACATGACGGGCAACGCCCTGATGTTCGTGGTCTCGCTGGTCCTCATGGCGCTGCTGTCCCCGCTGCTGACGCTGGTCGCGCTGGTGGTCGGGCCGCTGCTGTGGCTGATCGCGCTGCGCAGCCGCAAGGACCTCTTCCCGGCGAACTGGCACGCCCAGCAGGAGGCGGCCGAGGTCGCCTCCACCGTCGAGGCGGCCGTCACCGGGGTCCGGGTCGTCAAGGGCTTCGGGCAGGAGCAGCGCGAGCTGGCCGGCCTCGAAGGCCGCGCACGGCGCCTGTTCTCCTCCCGGCTGCGGGTGGTGCGCTACACCGGCCGCTACACCCCCGCGCTCCAGGCCGTCCCCGCGCTCGGCCAGGTCGCGGTGCTGGCGCTGGGCGGCTGGCTGGCGCTGCACGGCCGGATCTCGCTCGGCACCTTCCTGGCCTTCACCACCTACCTCGGCTCCTTCGTCACCCCGGTCCGCCAGGTCGCCACCCTGCTCACCGTCTGGCAGCAGGCCAGGGCGGGCACCGAGCGCGTCCTCGAAGTCATCGACGAGGCCCCAGCCGTCACCGACGCGCCCGGCGCCACCGCCCTGCCCGCCGGTCCGCCCGCGCTCAGCTGGCACGACGTCACCTTCGGCTACGGCAAGGGCCGCGAGCCGCTGCTGCGCGGATTCACCCTGGACATCGCGCCAGGCGAGACCGTCGCCCTGATCGGCCCGGCCGGCTCCGGCAAGTCCACCGCGGCCGCCCTGCTTCCGCGCTTCTACGACGTCTCGTCCGGCTCGGTCAGGGTCGGCGGCACCGATGTGCGCGACCTGCGGCTGGACTCGCTGCGCTCCGCGATCGGCTACGTCTTCGAGGAGAGCCTGCTGCTGTCCGACAGTGTGCGGGCCAACATCGCCTACGGCGACCCGGACGCCTCCGAGGAGCGGATCAGGCGGGCCGCCGCCATCGCCCGCGCCGACGGATTCGCCGAGCGCCTGCCCCAGGGCTACGACACCGTCGTCGGCGAGCAGGGCCTGACCCTGTCCGGCGGCCAGCGCCAGCGCATCGCGCTGGCCCGCGCGCTGCTCGGCGACCCCGCGGTGCTGGTACTGGACGACGCCACCTCCGCGATCGACGCCCGGGTCGAGTCCGAGATCCACACCGCGCTGCGGGCCGCCACCGCGCGGCCCACCACCCTGATCGTCGCGCACCGCAGGTCCACCCTCGAACTGGCCGACCGCATCGCGGTCCTGGACGGCGGCCGGGTCGTGGACACCGGCACCATGGACGAACTGCGCTCCAGGTCCGCGCTCTTCCGCAGCCTGCTGTCCGCCGCCGACGTGGCCGAGCCCGGCACCGCGCCCGCGGGCACCGGGGCCGCCGGCGCCCCGCCCGCGGACCGTCCGGCCGAATACGTACCCGCCGCCGAGGACGACACCGCGCCGCCGGCCGTCACCGCCCGCCTGTGGCGGCGCACCGGCGCCCCCGAGCGGCCGCGGACCGACGGCACCGACCTCAGGGCCGCCCAGGCCATGGCACTCACCGCGGCCACCGCGGGCCGCGGGCGCGGCGGGCCCGGCAGCGGGGTGCTCGGCTCCGCCCCGCCCACCGCCGAACTCCTCGCGGGGCTGGCCAGGATGCCGCTGCCCGACGCCGACCCGGACGTCCCGGCCGAGCGGACCAGGGCCGCCGACCCGCACTTCGGACTGCGGGCGCTGATCGGCCCCTTCCGGCTGCCGCTGCTGCTCGGGCTGCTGCTGGTGGCCGCGGACGCCGTCGCGCAGATCGCGGTGCCGATCCTGGTCAGGCACGGCGTCGACTCCGGTGTCGCCCGCCACTCCGGCGCCGCCCTGCTGGCCGCCGCGGGCGCCGCCGCCGCCGTGGTCTGCGCCGACTGGCTGATCGGCGTCGCCCAGCAGCGGACCACCGGGCGTACCGGCGAACGCCTGCTCTACACCCTGCGGGTCAAGACCTACGCCCAGCTCCAGCGGCTCGGCCTGGACTACTACGAGCGCGAGCCCGGCGGCCGGATCATGACCCGGATGACCACGGACGTCGACGCGCTGTCCAACTTCCTCCAGACCGGCCTGATCACCGCGGTCGTCAGCCTGCTGACCGTGCTCGGCGTCCTGGTCACCCTGCTGGTCATCGACGCGGGGCTCGCCGTGGTGCTGCTGTGCGCGCTGCCGCTGCTGATCGGCGGCACCGCGCTCTTCCGCCGCCATTCGGTGCCTGCCTACCACGAGGCCAGGGAACGCGTCAGCGCCGTCAACGCCTGCCTCCAGGAGAACGTCACCGCCATCCGCGTCACCCAGGCCTTCCGCCGCGAGGACCGCAACGCCCGCGACTTCGCCGCGCTCGCCTGGGCCTTCCGGGGCTCCCGGCTGCGGGCCCAGCGCAATATCGCGCTCTTCTTCCCCTTCGTGGAGCTGCTGGGCGTACTGTCAACCGCCGCGGTCCTCGCCGTCGGCGCCGGCCAGGTCCGCTCGGGAGCGCTGACCGCGGGCACCCTGATCGCCTTCCTGCTCTACGTCGACCTGTTCTTCTCGCCGATCCAGCAGCTCTCCCAGGTCTTCGACGGCTACCAGCAGGCCGTGGTCGGCCTCGGCCGGCTGCGTACGCTGATGCGCACCCCCGCCGGCACCCCGGCCGCCGACTCCCCGCTGCCGGTCGCCGCGCTGCGCGGGGAGATCGTCCTCGACCGGGTGTCCTTCGGCTACGCGGGCGGCGGCGGCCAGGAAGTCCTGCACGCCGTGTCGCTGCGGATCGCCCCCGGCGAGACCGTCGCCCTGGTCGGCGCCACCGGCGCGGGAAAGTCCACGGTGATGAAGCTCATCGCCCGCTTCTACGACCCCACGTCGGGCGCGGTGCTCGTGGACGGGCACGACCTGCGTGCCCTCGACCTCGCTGGCTTCCGCGCCCGGCTCGGCGTGGTGCCGCAGGAGGCCCATCTCTTCAGCGGCACCGTACGCGACGCCATCGCCTACGGCCGCCCCGCCGCGGGCGACGCCGAGGTGGAGGCCGCGGCGCGGGCGGTCGGCGCGCACGACATGGTCGCCGCGCTGCCGCTGGGCTACCTCCAGCCGGTCGGCGAACGCGGCAGGAACCTGTCGGCGGGCCAGCGCCAGCTGCTCGCGCTGGCCCGCGCGGAACTGGTGGACCCCGACATCCTGCTGCTCGACGAGGCCACCGCCTCGCTGGACCTCGCCGCAGAGGGCCGGGTCGCCGCCGCCACCGAGGCGCTGACCCGGCGGCGGACGACGCTGGTCGTGGCGCACCGGCTGACGACCGCCGCCCGCGCCGACCGGATCGTGGTCATCGACCGCGGCACCGTCGTCGAGACCGGCACCCACACCGCCCTGCTGGCCGCGGACGGCCCCTACCGCAGGCTCTGGGACGCCTTCCGGCAGACCGGCGCCGCCGCCACCGTCGACCAGCTCGCCCCGGCCGCGGACCCGCACACCGATCCCACCACCGACCATCTCGTCAACGGGAGAGCACGATGACGCAGTACCGCCCCTTCGGACGCACCGGCGTCAAGGTCAGCCCGCTGTGCCTGGGCGCCATGATGTTCGGCCCCCGGGGCAACCCGGACCACGCCGACGCGATCCGGATCATCCACCACGCCCTCGACTCGGGCATCAACTTCGTCGACACCGCCGACGTCTACTCGGCCGGCGAGTCGGAGACCATCGTCGGCAAGGCGCTGGCCGGCGGCCGGCGGGACAATGTCGTGCTGGCCACGAAATTCCACGGCAGCCTCGGCAGCGACCCCAACGAGCAGGGCAATTCGCGCCGCTGGATCGTCCGCGAGGTCGAGAACAGCCTGCGCAGGCTCGGCACCGACTGGATCGACCTCTACCAGGTGCACCGGCCCGAGCCCGGCACCGACTTCGACGAGACGCTCGGCGCGCTGTCCGACCTCGTCCACCAGGGCAAGATCCGCTACATCGGCACCTCCACCTTCGAGCCGTCGGCGATCGTGGAGGGCCAGTGGACCGCCGAACGCCGGGGCCGCGAGCGGGTGGTCGCCGAGCAGCCGCCGTATTCGCTGCTGGCCCGCGGCATCGAACGCGAGGTGCTGCCGGTCGCCCAGCGCTACGGCCTGGCGGTGCTGTCCTGGAGCCCGCTGGCCGGCGGCTGGCTCTCCGGGCGCTACCGCAAGGGCGCCGAGCAGCCGGTCTCCAGCCGGACGGACCGCCAGGCGGCGCGCTTCGACATCGACTCGGCGGAGAACGCCGCGAAGCTGGAGGCGGCCGACGCGCTGGCCGCGCTGGCCGAGGAGGCCGGGCTCACCCTGGTCCAGCTCGCGCTGGCCTTCGTGCTCGAACACCCCGGCATCACCTCGGCGATCATCGGCCCGCGCACCTTCGAGCAGCTGGAGGGCCAGCTCGGCGCGGACAAGATCACGCTGGACCGGGAGATCCTGGACCGTATCGACGAGATCGTGCCGCCGGGCGTGAACCTGTCGGCGCGTGACGCCGGGTACGTCCCGCCCGCCCTCGGCGACTCCGCCCTGCGGCGCCGCTCGGCCTGACGCGGAAGCCCGCCCCGGAAGCCTCGTCCCGGGGCGGGCTCCGCCGCGCCTAAGCGCCGGCCTGCGGAGTGCGCAGGCCCAGGTGGTCGCGCAGCGTGGTGCCCTCGTAGTCCTGCCGGAAGACACCGCGCTCCTGGAGCAGCGGGACGACGGTGTCCGCGAATTCGTCCAGGCCGCCCGGCGTGATGTGCGGCACCAGGATGAAGCCGTCGCTCGCGTCGGCCTGCACGAAGTCGTCGATCGTGCGCGCGACGGTCTGCGCCGAGCCGACGAAGGTCTGCCGGGCGCTGGTCTTGATGACCAGGTCGCGGATCGACAGCTTTTCCGCCGCCGCCAGCTCCCGCCACTCCCGGGCGGTCTGCAGCGGGTCGCGGGTCATCCTGACGCTCGCCCGGCCGCGGGCCACGGTGTGCTCGCCCGGGTCCGGGTCGATGTCCGGCAGCGGGCCCTCCGGGTCGTACGCGGACAGGTCGCGGTTCCAGACCTGCTCCAGCAGCTTGATCGCGGTCTGCCCGCTGACCTGGGCGCGCCGCACCTCGTACGCCTTGTCGTGGGCGTCGGCGTCGGTGTCGCCGAGGACGAAGGTGGCGGCGGGCAGGATCAGCAGCTCGTCATGGGTCCTGCCGAAGCGCTCCAGCCTGCCCTTGACGTCCTGGTAGAAGGCCTGGCCGGCCTCCAGGGCGGAGTGCCGGCTGAAGATCGCGTCGGCGGACGAGGCAGCGAAGTCCCGGCCCGCGTCGGAGTCGCCGGCCTGGAAGATCACCGGGCGGCCCTGCGGGCTGCGCGGCACGTTGAAGCGGCCGGCGATGTCGAAGTGCTCGTCCTTGTGGCGGAAGGCGCCCGCGGCCGGGTCGCGCAGGAAGCGCCCTGTCGCCTTGTCGGCGATGATCTCGTCGCCGTGCCAGGAGTCGAACAGCTCGCCTGTGGTCTCCAGGAACTGCCGGGCCCGCGAGTAGCGGTCCTCCTGGGCGAGGAAGCCGCCGCGGCGGAAGTTCTCACCGGTGAAGGCGTCCCAGGAGGTGACCACGTTCCAGGCGGCCCGCCCGGCCGACAGGTGGTCGAGGCTGGCGAACTGCCGGGCCACCTCGTACGGTTCGTTGAAGGTGGAGTTGATCGTGCCGGCCAGGCCCAGCCGGTCGGTCACCGCGGCCAGCGCCGCCAGCACGGTGAAGGTGTCGGGGCGGCCGACCACGTCCAGGTCGTATATCTCGCCGCCCTGCTCGCGCAGCCGCAGCCCCTCCGCCAGGAAGAGGAAGTCGAACTTGGCCCGCTCCGCGGTCCGCGCGAGGTGGACGAAGGAGCTGAAGTCGATATGGCTGCCGGCCGCCGGGTCGCTCCACACGGTGGTGTTGTTGACGCCGGGGAAATGGGCCGCGAGGTGGATCTGCTTGCGGGGCTTGCTCATGGCGTGTCCGTTTCTCCGGGGCAGGCGGTGGCGTAGCGGTTGGCGGGGCGCGGCAGTCCGAGCAGACCGCGCAGTGTGGGGGCCTCGTAGGAGCGGCGGAAGACACCGCGGGACTGGAGTTCGGGCACCAGGCCGCGGCTGATCGCCCGCAGGTCGCGGTCGGCGTCCGCGGGGCGCAGCCGGAAGCCGGTCAGCCCGGCGTCGCGCAGGTCCAGCAGCAGGTCGGCGAGGCCCGCCGGGGTTCCGGTGAAGATCCGGGCGTCGGAGGTGTGGGGGGCGTCCAGAAGTGTGTCGAGCCGCTGCCTGCGGGCCTCCGCCGCCGGCGCGGTCTCCTCCAGGAAGACCAGCAGGTCGCCGAAGACGTGCACGGTCTCGCCCGCCCGGCCCGCGTCCTGCTGCTCGCGGCAGATCTCGGCGACGATCTCCGCCGCGTGCGCGGCGTCCGCCGGGGTGACGAAACCGACGTCCGCGGACCTGGCCACCAGCCGGAAGGGCACGGTGGCGTGCGCCAGTGCGGTCACCAGCGGCTGGCCCTGCGGCGGGCGGGGCGTGATCGAGGGTCCCCTGACGCTGAATCTGCGGCCCTCGAAGTCGATGTAGTGCAGCTTGCCGCGGTCCACGAACCTCCCGGTGGCCGCGTCGCGGATCTCCGCGTCGTCCTCCCAGCTGTCCCACAGCCGGCGCAGCACCTCGACGTAGTCGGCGGCCTCGTCGAAGTGCTCGGCGATCAGCTCCTGCACCTGCGGGGCGTTGAAGTCCTCGACGGGCAGCGGCGGCAGCACCCGGCGGCCGAAGTGCCCGGAGATGTGCGGCTGGGCGGCGATCTGCACCCGCAGGCCCGCGCGCCCGGAACTCACATGGTCGAGCGTCGCGATGGCCTTCGACAGGTGGAACGGCTCGGTGTGCGTGCTGACCAGCGTCGGGACCAGCCCGATGCCGCGGGTGAGCGGCGCCACCCGGGCCGCGGTCAGGACGGCGTCGAGCCGCCCGCGCACCTGGTCGGTGCGCTCGTCGGGGACGAAGGGGCTGGCGGACTGGAGCGCGAGCGAGTCCTCGAACGTCACGAAGTCGAGCAGGCCTCGTTCGGCCTCGGCCACGGCGTCGGCCCAGTAGCCGGCGTCGAACAGCTCACGCGGCCGGGCGCCGGGCTCCCGCCAGGCGGCGGGGTGCCAGCCGGCGTCCTGAAGGGCGACGGCGAGATGCAGCGGTGCTACGGACATGCGGGGTGCCTTCCTCGATCGACCGGGGCGGGCGCGGCCGGGGCGCCCGGATGAGTGGGGCCGCCGCCCCGGCGTCGTCGGTCGCGGGGGGCGGCAGGCAGCGGTACGGCCGTCGGACCCGGCCTGCGGGTCCGGGACCTGCCGTGCGGCGGGCGGCCGGTTCAGACGGGGCCGGCGCCGTCGATCTCCAGCACGATCTTGCCGCGGGTGTGGCCCTCCTCGACCGCCCGCAGCGCCTTGTCCGCCTCGGCGAAGGGGAAGGTGGCGGTGACGTACGGGTCCAGGGCGCCCTCGGCCACCAGCGCCGCCACGGCCTCCAGCACCTCGCTGGTGCGCTCGCGCAGGACCGCCGCGCCGCCCAGTTCGGCCACCACCGCCCGGTCGGCGCCGCTGATCAGCCGCGACCGGTCGGTCAGCACCTCGGCGACCTCCCGCAGCGACTCGCCGCCGACCAGGTCGAAGACGGCGTCGACGCCGTCGGGGGCCGCCGCCCTGATGCGGTCCGCGACGCCGGGACCCGACTCGGCGTGCACGGCGCCCAGCGACTCCACGAAGTCCTTCTTGCCGCTGCTGGCGGTGCCCACCACCCGCAGGCCGCGGTGCCGGGCGATCTGCGCCGCGGCCGTACCGACACCGCCGCCGATGCCGTTGACCAGCAGCGTCGCGCCCTCCGGCAGCGCGAGCTGGACGATCCCGTCGTAGGCGGTGGCCGCCGCGACCGGCAGCGTGGCCGCCGCCGCCCAGGACACCCCGGCGGGCTTGCGCGCGGAGCCATCCGCCGGCAGGACGGCATAGTCCGCGTAGCTGCCGCCGACCGGATGGCCGAACACCTCGTCGCCCACGGCGAAGCCGGACACCCCCTCGCCGACCTCGGCCACGACCCCCGCCGCCTCGCGGCCGAAGACCACGGGGAATTGCGGCTCGGGTTCGCCCGGGCCGCGGAGCCCGGCCCGGCGCTTCCAGTCCGCCGGGTTGACGCCTGTCGCCCTGACGGCGATCAGCACCTGGCCCGGGCCCGGCACGGGGCGGGGCACATCGGCGAAGGCCTCGGCCTCGGGGCCGCCGTTGCGGGTGAACACGTATGCGCGGGGCATGGCTGCTTCCTTCGTTCTCATGGGGCGGGTGCGGTGGTCGCCGGAACCTACGGCCGCGGCTCTCCCGGCACCCGCAGGAAGTGGAAGACCGTGGTGCGGCGCAGGGTGAAGCCGATCGACTCGTACAGTCTGATCGCGTTGGTGTTCACCGCGGCCGCGTGCAGGAACGGCGTGTCGCCGCGGTCCCTGATGCCCGCCGCGACATGCCGCACCAGCCGGGTGGCCAGGCCCTGGCCGCGGTGCTCCTCGTCGGTGCACACCGCGCTGATCTCGGTCCAGCCCGGCGGTCGCAGCCGCTCCCCGGCCATCGCGATCAGCCGGCCCCCGCGCCGGATGCCGTAGTACGCGCCCATCTCGACGGTCCGCAGCAGGAAAGGACCCGGCTGCGCTCGTGCGACCAGGTCCAGCATCTCCGGTACGTCGGCGGGGCCGAGCCGCTGCGCCTCCGGGTCCGCCGCGTGCCGCAGCGAGGTCGCGACGAGCTGCACGCCCTGCCCCGACTGCCCGGTCGACCAGCCGTCCGGCAGCGTCGGCGCCCCGGCGAGAGCGAAGGAATTGCCCGGCCCGACCAGGGTGGCCAGATCCGCCCAGGACCGCGGGTCGGCCGCGTCGGCGATGGCGACGAACGGGGAGACGCCGCTGAGGTATCGGGCGGCGGAGCCGACGATCTCGGCGAGGTGCCGGTGCGGACCGGTCAGCGCGGCCCAGGCCGGATTGTCCAGGACGCGGACGCCGGGTTCGCCGGCGCCGGGGTGCTGATGCGGGGGCTGGAGGCTGGTCGACATGATCGCGGTGGTGCTCCGTTCTGCGCCGGCTCGTCGGCGCTCATGCATGGCAACCGGATCGGGGGCCGGGAAAATCCCGGCCCCGTCCAGGTCAGGAATTGCTCAGCGGCAGGCCGGGCGGGTTGATCCGCGAGCTGGGCAGGCCCTCGTTGGTGAGGTTCCAGGCGGCCAGCCACGAGGCGTACTGCCCGTTCTTGATCAGGTAGTTGATCGCGTCGGCGAGCGGCTTGGCCAGCCCGCTGTCCTTCTTCGTCGTCGCGCAGATCAGCCCCTGCAGGCTCGCCCCGGCGCCGGAGAAGGTGCCCGCGCTGCGGGTCGCGGCGGGCGTGCCCGCGGTCGTGGCGGTGTGGTAGGCGACGCTGGGGTTGGGCGCGAAGTAGGCGTCGATCTTGTGGGAGGACAGCGCCAGGTAGGTGCTGTTGGCCTCCTGGTAGTACTTGATGGTGAGCTTCTTGCCCTCCGCCTTGAGCTGGGTCTGCCACTTCAGCAGGATCTTCTCCTGGTTGGTGCCCGAGCCCACCGCGACGGTCTTGCCCGCCAGGCTCTGGTAGGTGCCGTCGAAGGTCCAGGCGTCGTCCTTGCGGACCTCGAAGCCGAGGTTGTCCTTGCGGTAGCACGCGAAGTCGTAGTGCTCCTTGCGCTGCTCGGTGTCGGTGATGTTGGAGAAGCCGACGTTCGACTTGCCGCTGTCCAGGCCGACGAAGAGGTTGTCCCAGGTGGCGTTGGCCAGCACCGGCTTGAGGCCGAGCACCGCGGCGACCAGTCGGCCGAGGTCCGGCTCGGAGCCGGTGATGGTCTTCTGGTCGGTGCCGATGTAGCCGATCGGCGGGGAGCCGGAGGGCAGGAATCCGAGGCCGATGGTCAGCTGCCCGCTGTCCACGACGGACTTCGGCAGCTCGGCGCGGATCGCGGCCACCTCGCTCACGGAGATGTCGGTCGGCTTGGCGGCGCCGTTGGACAGCGCGCCGACGACGACCGTGCCCTTGGCGTTCGCCGCGGCCGGCGCCGCGGAGTCCGAACCGTCGTCACTGCCGCAGGCGCCCAGGCCCAGAGTCAGCGAGGTGACGGCGGTGAGGGTCAGGACGAGTCTGGAACGAAGGCGAGGCATGGCGATCCCTTGGTGCTCGAGGGTGTGCGGGGTTGACGGTGGAAGCGGGGGCGGGGTCACAGGACCCGGCTGAGGAACTCGCGGGTGCGCGGGTGCGCGGGATGGTTCAGCACCTGCTCGGGCGGGCCCTGCTCGACGATCCGGCCGGCGTCGAGGAAGACCACGGTGTCGGCGACCTCGCGGGCGAAGCCGATCTCGTGGGTGACGATGATCAGCGTGGTGCCGCTGGTGGCCAGGTCCTTGATGACCGCCAGCACCTCGCCGACCAGCTCCGGGTCCAGCGCGGACGTCGGTTCGTCGAAGAGGATCACGCCGGGCTCCAGGGCCAGCGCCCGGGCGATGGCCACCCGCTGCTGCTGGCCGCCGGACAGCTGCCGCGGGTAGGCGTCGGCCTTGTCGCCGAGGCCGACCCGCTCCAGCAGGGCGCGGGCCAGCTCCTGCGCCTGTGCCCGGGACTTGCGGCCGGTGGCGACCGGGGCCGCGGTCACGTTGTCCAGCACGGTCAGATGCGGGAAGAGGTTGAAGTTCTGGAAGACGAAGCCGATCCGGCTGCGCTGGGCCAGGATCGCGCGCTGGCTGATCTCCTTGAGCCGGCCCCGGTGGTGCCGCACCCCGATCAGCTCGCCGTCCACGCTGACATGGCCGATGTCCAGCTTCTCCAGGTGGTTGACCGCCCGCAGCAGGGTGGACTTCCCCGAACCCGACGGGCCGAGGATCACCGTGACCTGCCCGGGCTGCACCGTCAGGTCGATCCCGGACAGCACCTGGTGGGGGCCGTACCACTTGTGCGCGTCATGGATGCTCACGGCCGCGGCGGGCGGCGGAACGCTGTCCTCGAACACGGTGCTCACCCGGCTGCTCCGATCGCGATCCGTGCCCGCAGGTCCCGCAGCTGCGTCCGGAGTCGTTGCAGGGGAGTAGGCGGTACGGTGCGCAGCGCGCCGCGGGAGAAGTACCGCTCCACGTAGTACTGGATCACCGACACCACGCTGGTGAGGATCACGTACCAGGTCGTCGCCACCACCAGCAGCGGCACCACATCGCTGGGATAGGTGCTGCCCATCGTCTCGACCTTGCCGAACAGGTCGAGCAGCGAGACGTAGAACACCAGCGAGGTGCTCTTGATCAGGCCGATCAGCTGGTTGACGTACGAGGGGACGATCGCCCGCAACGCCTGCGGGAAGACGATCCGGGAGAACTGGTAGCCGCGCGGCATGCCGAGGGCCGCCGCCGCCTCGTGCTGGCCCTGGTCCACCGACAGCACACCGGCGCGGACGACCTCGGCGGCGAACGCCGCTTCGTTCAGACTCAGGCCGATGACCGCGACCACCAGCTCCGAGGCCAGCTTGGACTCGTCGAAGTGCACGAAGCCCGGGCCGAACGGCACGCCCAGGCTCAATGTGCGGTAGAGCGCGCCGAAGTTGTACAGGAAGAGCAGCAGCACGATCAGCGGGATCGAGCGGATCAGCCACACGTAGAGCCAGCTCACGGTGCGCAGCACCGGGCTGCGCGACAGCCGCGCCAAGGCCAGCACGATCCCGCCCAGCAGCCCGAACAGGGCGCTCCAGGCGGCGACCTTGAGGGTGATCAGCAGCCCGTCGAGGATCACCGGGCGCAGGAACCAGTAGCGGAACCGGTCCCACTGGAAGAACGGGTTGGTGACCAGGCCGTGCGCGACCTGGGCGGCCAGTACCAGCACCACGCCGGTCAGCAGCCAGCGTCCGGGGTGCCGCAGCGGGATCACCCGCTGAGCGGACAGGGCGTCGGCCGCCTTGCCGGGCACCGGAGGCGGGCTGTCGGCGGCGGGCGGGGAGGCGGGCGCGGCCGCCGCGGCAGGCGGGGACGATTCGCTCATCGGGAACTCCAGCGCAGGGCAGGGGGGACCGTCGCGCCTGGACAGGCGGGCACCGGGCCGGGTTGAAGAGGGGGACGGGCCGGCCTGCGCGCGACGGCACGGCAGGGCACGGGAGTTCCGGCGGCGGTGCTGCGGGCGGCGGGTGCCGCGGCGTCAGCGGGCGGTCGGCCGGGGGGTCAGCGACAACACAGGGCGCTGCTGACGCGGAGCAGGTCGATGTGCCGGGCCAGGAACGCGGAAGCACGGCCGTGGCGTCGCCACGCTGCCATCCCGGGTCCTGAGTACATCCTGGCCACCATCGTCCGTCTGCCCGTGCGGGCGTCGCGCCATGCCGCGTCGTGCGGTGGCCGGCAAGGCTCCGGCCTGGCCGTAAAGTAGGCAGTACCACCGGGGCGTGTCAACGAGCCGCCGCCCGGATCAGCCCGTTTCGCGGTGGTTGGGTCCGGGGCAAGGGGCCGTGGTTTCACACGCCGTTCAAAAACGCAGCCCCTCGGCGAGCAGCGCGAACTGCCGGTCGTAGAGCGCGATCAGGTCCACCTTGCCGTCCCGCTGCACCCAGTGCCGTACCACCGCCGTGGACACCGCGATGAGCGCGGCGGCGGCGCAGTGCACGTCCAGGTCCTCCGGGTCGCGGCCGGTGCGTTCGCTGATGACCGCGGCCACCACGTCCTGGCTGCGCTGGAGTTCGTCCCAGGAGCGTGCCCTGATCGCGGGGTCGGTGAAGCCGAGCCGGGTCCGCAGCAGCAGCTCGTCGTGGTCGGCGGCCAGCAGCCGGCCGAGCGAGTCGGTGAGCGCGTGCCGGATCGACTCGATGATCGGCTCGCCGGGCGGCCGGGAGCGCAGCGCCTCGACGAGCGCGGGGTCGTACTCGTCGTCGAGGACCACGTCCTCCTTGGTGGGGAAGTACCGGAAGAAGGTGCTGGGGGAGACCTCGGCCGCGTCGGCGATCTGGTCGACGGTGGTGGCCTCGTAGCCCTGGGCGGCGAAGAGGCGGTAGGCCTCGCGCCTGATGGTCCGCAGGGTACGCAGCTTCTTGCGCTCCCGCAGGCCCGGTTCCGGCGCGGTCGGGGTCTCCTTGGCGTTCATGCCGGAGATTGTCCGTGGTCGGCGGTGGATGTGGCGACCTCCCGCGCGGACGGGACGGCGCCGGCGCCCGCCGGCCCCGGTTCGCCGCCCACCGCCCTGGCGGGCAGGAAGGCCGCCGCGAGGACGGCCGCGACCAGCGCGATCGCCCCGCACACCAGCAGTGCGAGGCTCATACCGTGCACGAACGCCCCGTGCGCGGAGGCCAGCAGGCCGGGGTCGTGCAGCCGCGCCGCCACCGCGTCGGCGCCGCTGACCGAGTCGCGCGCCGCGGCGGCGGCCGGGCCGTCCAGACCGTCGGTGCTCAGCCGGGCCAGATAGCCCGCGCTCAGCAGGCTGCCGAGCCCGGCCACCCCGAGCACCCCGCCGACCTGCTGCACGGTCTCCAGCAGGCTGGTGCCCTGGCCCGCACGCCCGGCGGGCAGCGACGCCATCACCAGGCTGGTCGCGGGCACCACGGCGAGGCCGAAGCCGAGGCCCGTCATGGTCAGCCACAGCGCGGCGTACCCGTATCCGTCGCCGCCGCCGGTGGCCGCGCCGATCATCGTGCCGGCGGCGAGCACCACCAGCCCCGCCGGCACCACCACCCGCGCGCCGAGCCGCGGCACCAGCGCCTCGCTCAGCGCGGCGGCGGCCATCAGCCCGCCGATCAGCGGCAGCACCCGCAGCCCGGTCCCGAACGCGTCGTGCCCGAGCACCGCCTGCAGATACTGCGGTACGACGAACATGATGCCCATCACGGCGAAGTTCACGAAGACCGCGGTCAGCGTCCCCCAGCGGAACCGCGGATCGCCGAACAGCCGCAGGTCCGCCAGCGGGTGCGGACACCGCCGCTGCCAGGCCGTGAAGGCGGCCAGCAGCGCAGCGCCGCCGATGACGCCGGCCAGCACCTTCGGGCTGCCCCAGCCGTCGCCGGGGACCAGGATCGTGCCGTAGACCAGCGCGGTGATGCCCAGCGCGCTCAGCGCCGTACCGACCGTGTCGAACGGCACGGCCGCGGCGCGGTCCCGCGATTGGTCGGCGGGCAGCAGCCAGACGGACGCGATCAGCGCCAGCACGACCACCGGCACGTTGAACAGGAACACCGAGCCCCACCAGAAGTGGTTGAGCAGCCAGCCGCCGACCAGCGGCCCCACCGGCATGCCCACCGCCGTGGCCGCGGTCCACACGCCGATGGCCTTGGGCAGTTCGGCCGGCCCGAAGACCCGGGGCAGTACCGCCATCGACACCGGCATGATCATCGCGGCGGCCAGTCCCAGCACGGTGCGTACGGCGATCAGCTGCCCGGGCGAGCCCGCCTGGGTGCCGGCCAGCGACGCCAGGCCGAACAGCGCGATGCCGCCGACCAGGACGCGCTTGTGGCCGTAGCGGTCGCCGAGCAGTCCGACCGGCAGCATCGCCACCGAGAGAGCCAGCAGGTAGCCGCCGTTGATCCACTGCAACTGGGCGCTGTCGGCGCCGAGCTCGCCGGACAGCGTGGGCAGCGCGACGCTGATGACGGTGCCGTCCAACGCGATGATCAGCACACTCAGGGTGAGGGCCGCCAGTGCCCACCAGCGGCGGGGGGAGCGGG